>NZ_JAYJLK010000002.1:0-200675 GCF_051948795.1 Acinetobacter sp. Lyrl_1 | reverse complement strand
AAACGGTTAATTATTCAGCAAAATACTTCACTTTTCCACAAAATACTGTTTATTTCTTTTTCTTGATCATAAAAGGTTCAGGATTCATAACTACATCTGACATTTTTTCAGGCTGATCATATTCTTGCCACTTCAGTGCACGGCAGTCGATATATTCACAATAGCCGCCTTCACCTTGTTGTTTATCACCATTTATAACCAACTGATATTGAAAACTTCCGACATAACCTGCCGCAGCCCCAAATTTAAAATCACCACGACTCTGCGCTTGTAGATGAATTGAGGTGCCATCTTCATCTTGATAGAGCCATTCAAACTCGCGTGGTAAATACATGCACTGACCTGTCGGGGTTTTTATTTTTGGATAAACCCGTTGAATATTAAATTGTACTTGCACATCAAATACCTGAGTTTGCTCCGTGTTAGCATCTCGCAGATAAATTCGAGATTGCAAAATTCGATTCAACACATCACGGCTTTGTAGCAATATCATTTGTTGCTGATGATTCAGATTAATCACCTGATAACAAAAAAATGCCACTGCGAAATAAGGAAACTGGATTGAACGAGCGAACTCAAAACTACCCAATTGCTCAATCTGAAAATACTGATCTTTATAGCGCACACTTCCCTGACACTGACACAACAAAGACCAATGTTCTGCCAAATTCATTCGCAATTTGGTGAAATATGAAATTGTAGAGCTTGTGGTGATCTTTAAATCGAAGCTGAGTTCGCTATCTTCACGTTGAATATGAAATTGCGGAAAATGTCCTGTAATGCGTTCTTTATTGGCAAACTGAAAATACTCTGCAGTAAATACGCAATCGTGTTGTATTGAATAATGATTGGACTGTCCCACCATGTGGGGGCTACTACTACAAAGGATACTGGCCGTATCTAAAGCTGAAGTTGTAATCACATTTTCAGGGCGCAGCATTGCAGTATTTAGACTGCCCAATAAGCCGATAAAGTTGAGATAATGTAAAGGTGCAGGCAAGTTAGGAAGAATTAAGCCCTGATAGATAAATTTATAATGATGTTTCGGGGCGTGATAAGGCAGTTTAGCGTGTGCCACAGGAGTTTGATTGAGTTGTTTGGAACGATCGAGAAAATCTTGAAACAGCTGCATATCAAACTCCTTGTGAGTTGATGCTTTTATAAAAGCCTCATTAACTCACCGCATTTTTTCTTGCCATAAAAGTGGTCACAAAACCCGAAAGCGCATAAATAATTGAAATCACTAAAATTCCTACAGGGATATTGTACGTCATGGCGGCCAAAATAAAGACGGCTATAGGTAAAACAAAAAATGGAACACGTTTACGGTCAAAGGTTTTAAATGAATAATATTTGATGTTAGAAATCATCAATAAGCCTACTGCAATAATAATCACAGCATTCAAGATTTGTAGCCCAAACTCACGAATATCATACAGTTCAGGGAAATCACGCCCCACCCAAACCAAAGACACAATAATCAGTGCTGCTAAAGGACTCGCAACTCCAATAAAATAACGTTTATCGACCACACCAATTTGCACATTAAAACGCGCCAAACGGAAGGCAGCACAAGCGGTATAAACAAAACATGCCGCCAAGCCAATACGGCCTAAATCGTGCAAGCTCCAGCTATACATAAGAATGGCAGGCGCAACCCCAAAAGCCAACATATCAGACAAAGAGTCAAACTGCTCACCAAAAGGACTTTGCGCGCCAATAGCACGTGCCACACGCCCATCTAGACCATCAAATAATGCCGCTAGAAAAATAGCGTAAATGGCTTGGCTAAACTCACCATTCATACTGGCAATAATCGAGTAAAAACCCGACAGCAAGGCTGCCGTGGTAATCAGGTTTGGCCACAGATAGATACCACGACGTTTCACCTTTTGCCCTTCACGGGTATGTTCTTCTTCCACCACTTCAAATGTAATTCCGTCATGCTCAAGATCACGGGAACTATATTCTCCTTCGGGTTTGGATGTGTTTGTCATTATTTTGTGTCCTAACTGTAACCTGAACGTCTATTTAAATTTTTTATTCGCCAACTAACCAACGCACTGCAGCATGTCCACCATGTTCTTGCATACGCAAGTGCGGGAACAACCATTGCAGGGCTTCATCTGCATCTTCAGAGAATTTCCATGGTGGATTAATCACCAATAAACCACAACCGTTTAAGCCCACAGGAGTATCGTCAGGCCACACACAAATTTCACAAATGAGTTGACGGCGAATCCCTGTTTTAAACATTTTCTTTTCAAAACGTTCAATCATGGCGCGGTCTTTAATTGGATACCACACCGCAAATACGCCTGTTGGCCATTTTTTATGTGCAGCTGCCAATAATTCAACCAACTGAGGGAAATCTTTACGTTCCAATTCATACGGTGGATCAATCATCACCAAACCGCGTTTTTCTTTTGGTGGAATGACGCCCAATAAACCTTCGTAAGCATCACGCTCATGTAAACCTGCGCGTTTGTCACGAATGTTATGACGCAATTGCTGGAATACATCGCGCTGCATTTCAAAAATAGTTGCTTTGTCGATGTCACGCATACCTTGTAAAGCAAACCATGGCGAACCGGGATATGCACCTTGCCCATCCGTTTCACGCATTGCTTCAACCAGTTTTAAATACTGCTGTACGCCTTCTGGTGCCTGACGTTTGATTGAATCATCTAGTTTCACTAAACGATGAATACCATTTAAAAATTCGCCCGATTTTTGTGCAGGTGCTAAAGATAAGTCATATTTACCCGCACCGCCATGTGTATCGACATAGCGATAAGGTTTATCTTTGGCATTTAAACGTGTCAGAATTTGCAGCAATAAAACATGCTTCATGACATCGGCAAAGTTGCCCGCATGGAAATGGTGACGATAATTCATGTTTGGTTCATTCCTAAAATCAACCGACATTTTAGCATGAAAAAAAGTTTCATTCAGGAGCTTGTATTCCTCTAAAATAATCAGCTTGTCTTGCATTTTGTCTGAGTATCTATTTTATGGACGCCACACTGCTTCCAAAATCTTGGAATATTGATCAAATTCTTGAAGATTTAGATTTGCATGGTTTTGCCATGTTGGATGATGCCTATTCACCTGAATATCAACAACAAGTTCTCGCAGAGTGTAGTCAAAATTTAGATCAATTTCGTGAAGCAGCCATTCAAAATGGTGTGGTCAGCAAAATTCGCAGTGATCATATTTTATGGATTCACGAAAATTTAAGCATTGCACAACAACATACCCAAACCCTTTTGACTTTGGCCGAACAATTCAATCAGGCATTTTATTTAGGGATTCGTGAGGTCGAAGCGCATTTTGCCAGCTACCAAGCAGGTTCTTTTTATGCCTTGCACCGCGATAACCCACAACAAAAAAATGATCGGGTGATTTCTGCTGTCTATTATTTACACCCTGAATGGCAGACAGATTGGGGTGGACAACTACGCTTACAAGACAAACATGGAGCATGGCAGATTATAGAACCACGCCCAAATCGGATTGCAATTTTCCAAAGTGATTTATTGCATGAAGTTTTACCTGCAACACAGCAACGTCTTTCCATTACCGCATGGCTCCGCAGCGGCAATCAACTTTGGTAAAGATAGACCGCATTTTTCAGATTATTGGCTTTAAAACTGTAAATTTGCCCCGATGTAGAGCAAATATTGCTATCAGGAATTCACCCATGCGCAACTCGACTCAACAGATTATTCAACGTATTGGGGAAACTGACCAACTTTTTTTACAAGGCAATACGCCTGAATTGGCATTAGAACGTGCCGATTTACGCTTACAATTGGTGAGTTTGAGCGAGTTACGCCAAGAACAGATTTACTTTTTGCAAGAAGCCATTGTGCTGTTGGAACAGGGTCGGATTGAATTTGAAGAAATGCCGTTGACGCTATATATCAACTTGTCTTTGCATTTAGCCAAAGCCTATATGATGTATTTTGAGCTGACCCGCGATGCAAAATACGCCTTAATTACTCAACAAATTTTAAAAGCCATGACTCATTATGCACATGGAGATATTTTCTTTTTCTTGGCCTATGCCAGTGCCAGTAAAAATGAAAGCGCACTGTGTCGCCACTGGTTAGGTAAGTACAGTAAAACTGCCGAATTTGATTTGGAACTCTTACAAATTCACCCTGCTTTTAACGCCTATCAAACAGAAGTCTGGTTTAAACAAATTCTCAAAAGCAGAATGCATTAAAAAAACGCCTCAGAACGTTCTGAGGCGTTTTTTTATACTAAAAATATTAAATATGACGATGACTTAAACCTAAACAGCTTGTAAACGATAAGCATCTAAATGCAATTGTTGATTGAGTTCATCAATCCAAATGGCCCAATCATCGTCTTGTACCAAATGACTGATTAAAAATTCACGTTGTGATTTATTCCAAAACGGCGCTTCATGTAAATTAATATGTGCAGGTAATTGATGCGTACGTACATACAGTTCAATGGCTGCAGGGCTGCTGGCTAAACCGAGTTGGCTGAATAACATGGCTAATGATGGAGTATTTTGCATGAGCACCTTGCCCCCTTTTATTAGTTTCGTTGTAATTCCTTATTCAACCAACTTATAACACTTTGTATAAAAAACCCAGTCTTCCGACTGGGTTTGTTGTATCTTTTTGTGAGCACGCAGTTTACTGGCGCTTTTTAGATGAAAAGTATTTGATTTAACTTAAAAACTTTTAACTTAAATACCGATTAAACACTCGGATGTTGATCACTATGTAATTGCTCATTTAAGGTTTCAATCACAATGGCCCAATCATCATCTTTTTTCCAATGGCTTTGCAAAAATTGGCGCTGCCCTTCCGTCCAAAACTCGGCACAGTGTAATTTGGTTTCTGCAGGTAATTGATGCTCACGAATAAATTGATCAATTGCTGCATCGTCAGCATCTAGACCCAATTGTTGAAATAACAGTTCTAAAGTCGGTTGTTGGTCAAACATGGCATCCTCCTTTGATTCGTCTTGTACTTTTAATGACCTTAACCTGCTTCGAGCCGCAATTCAGCAGCAGCCGAGTTGCAGCATGTTATTTTTTGTACGATGCGATATACCTAAAGCATCCCACTCAATATTCTTAACACGATGACAGGCAACAAAAAAGCCAGTCAATGTAAACCGACTGGCTTTCATCTACTTAAATTAAAAGTTAGCAACCTGTTAGTTTTTCAGGCTGTGGCTTTTCATTTGGAAAGAAGATTGGGCGCAATTTCACACCAATGGCATTCCCCATAAATGCAAATACTAGCCATAACCAACCATGCACACTGCCCGAAGCAATTCCGCTAAAGTATGCGCCAATGTTACAACCGTAGGCCAAACGTGCACCATAACCAAGTAATAAGCCACCTATAACAGCCGCAACCAGTGAACGGCGTGGAATATTAAAGTTCGGGGCAAATTTTCCAGCCAAACTTGCAGCAAGCAATGCACCCAACATAATGCCAAAATTCATCATAGAGGTGATGTCATGCCACAATGAATTTGCCAATGCTTTAGCATTGCCTGACTGCTGCCAATAATCCCAAGCGCTTACATCTACACCCGCAAAAACAGCAACTTTTGCAGCCCAAACTGCAAGCGCAGAAGTCACGCCCCACGGACGACCAGCCAATACCAAGGTAGCAAAATTCAGCAGCGTTAAAATAAGCCCACCCCAAATTAACGGCCAAGGACCTTTGAGGAAACGCTTCCAACCATGGTACTGACTTTGCGGCTCGACTTCTAAACTGCCATGACGTTTCTTTTCAAAAAACACGGTTGCGGCAGCAATCACAGCAAAAATAACAAAGCTTAGAATAAGTGCAGGAATCACCCCAAAACTTTCGACAATCGAGATTGGCGCCAAATGCGGCAGATTAAACCACCAATCTAAATGCGAAGTGGCAATCAGTGAACCTAAGCAGAAGAAAAATAGCGTAACCAACATACGCGCACTGCCACCGCCTACCGTGTATAGCGTACCCGATGCACAGCCACCCCCCAACTGCATGCCAATACCAAAAATAAAAGCACCAATCATGACCGACATCGACACAGGATTGACATTGCCCTTGACGGGATTGCCAAACAACTCACCTGCACCTAAAGCAGGAAAGAACAACAACACCGCCAAGCCCAGCATAATCATTTGAGCCCGCAAACCACGACCACGACGTTCTTTAATAAACACACGCCAGCTAGAAGTAAAACCAAAAGAGGCGTGATACAACGTCATCCCCAAAGCACCACCAATTAAAAATAACAGTGCTTGATTTAGACCCACGATTTGATAGGCGCCGATAGTACCGACAACAAGTAAGATAAAAGCCACCCAAACCGAAACATTCGATCTATGGGCACTTGCAACAATAACTGACATGACAGAGAGAAGATTTGAAAAAGGAAACCCGCGTATTCTAAGCAATTTCCCCTACCGTGCAGGTCAATCGACCTATTTTATAGTCGCTTATCCATTCTGATATTTGATAAGCAATATGAGCTTAGCTGATGATAGGCTTTTAATTGCAAAGATAAAATCAAGCGCAAAAAAAATGCCAGTCAACTTTTAGGTTGACTGGCATCACTCCCGAAGGAGTTTTAACTTAATCTAGCAGATTAAATTATTTAATCATGTCAGCAATTGCTGCGCGTTCTTCTTCAAGTTCGTTTAACGTGAAGTTGATACGCTCACGGCTGAACTCGTCGATTTCAAGACCTTGAACGATTTTGTATTCGCCATTTTCGCAAGTTACAGGGAAACCGAACATTACGCCTTCAGGAATACCGTAAGAACCGTCAGAAGGAATACCCATAGTTACCCATTCGCCGTTTGTGCCAAGCGCCCAATCACGCATGTGGTCAATTGCAGCGTTTGCAGCAGATGCAGCAGAAGATAAACCACGTGCTTCGATGATCGCAGCGCCACGCTTACCAACTGTAGGAAGGAATACGTCTTTGTTCCATTCAGCATCGTTGATTTTGTCTTTTAAGCTTTCTCCATTTGCAGTTGCAAAACGGTAATCAGCATACATTGTTGGAGAGTGGTTACCCCAAACTGTCATTGTTTTGATGTCAGAAACAGCAACGCCAGCTTTTTGAGCAAGTTGAGTTAACGCGCGGTTGTGGTCAAGACGTAACATTGCTGTGAAGTTTTTCGCTGGAAGATCTGGAGCAGATTTCATTGCGATGTAAGCATTCGTGTTCGCTGGGTTACCAACAACTAGAACTTTAACATCACGGCTAGCAACTTCGTTCAGTGCTTGACCTTGACCAATAAAGATTTCACCGTTTACTTTAAGAAGGTCAGCACGCTCCATACCAGGACCACGTGGACGAGAACCAACCAATAACGCGTAGTCAGCATCTTTAAATGCCACTTTAGGATCATCAGTACCGATCATGCCAGCCAATAATGGGAAAGCACAGTCGTCAAGTTCCATCATTACGCCTTTAAGCGCAGCTTGAGCTTTCTCAAAAGGAACTTCTAATAATTGAAGGATAACTGGTTGGTCTTTACCCAACATTTCACCGCTAGCGATACGGAATAATAGGCTGTAACCAATTTGACCAGCAGCGCCAGTAACGGCAACGCGAACAGGTTGCTTCATGTAATTATCTCCAATTGAGAGGATAGTCAATGCGATTAAATAGCTGTTCTATCTAATCTTAATAATCATAAACGCGAAAGATTGTACTCCAATCATTCAGCGGATGCATGCAAAAGCGCATCAAATTCCACAAAAGTCTGATAGAAAATATGAATAAAATTTCTCAAAAAGCTTAAAATTCAGAAATTACAGTCACCTAGCAAACTAGTAAGAACCTTTAATGACAAACTGATTCGGGCAATTTGATTCAATCGCTGCACCGCACTGCTTATAGCGTCCTGCGGTGTTATAACAAATTTTGATTTCAGTTAAATAACTTTTACCTTGATGGTTAGAGCACTGAAAATGCACGCTTTTTGATGACATACCTGAATTGGACTTGAGAAACAAACTCCGTAGTTGTGACAATTGCACCGTCTGCGTGTCTTGGCCTGTCAATACCGAAGGCACGTTCATCCGATCAGCATTGTTAATGATCATACGGAAATACTGACTGGCATTCATGGGCACACAACCACCAATGGCTTGCCACAATTGTACCCGTGCTGCTTCATCAGGCATGACCCGCGCCACCACTTTGGCTTGTAAAGGTGGCAACTTTGCCGATGATTGAGTGCTACACTCGCGCGCAGCAACTTCAGGATATAAGCCTTCAATATTCAGTGAGTAGCCTTCTAAACATTTACGCTTTTTGCTTTTGCTCGAATTGATTAAACACACGGCGGGCGTCATTTGCACGGACATCACATAGCCTTGCACGGGGGCAGAAAATGTATTTTGCGTACACAAAACCAAAGCTGTACCACTCAAACCGAGCAATGTAACTTGAATTGGCTGTAAAACTGTACTCATCCACATTTTCAATGCTTCAGCCCCCTAAATTCTTATACACCCAATGACTCACGCATCTATATATCAACACGCATGATCATCTAACTGTATCACTTGTAACATTTTCCTAAGGTGTATTCCGAGATGGAATATATTGCATACGGCTACTCATTGATTGTCCACCCTGCCCCAACAGCACACCATAGTGCGTGGCATTGGTCATGACATGCTTGACATAGTCACGTGTTTCTAACAGTGGAATACTCTCAGTATATTGGTCTGCAGCAATCGCCTGAAACTCGGTCTGCCAACGGCGCGCACGGTTCGGCCCCGCGTTATATCCCGCTGTGGCAAGCACTGGACTATTGCTTAATTGTCTATGAATGGTCGACAAATAAAATGTGCCATAACGAATATTGGTATTCATATCACTCAGCGCGGCAGGATTATAAGTTTCACCCATTTGTCGTGCAACCAAACGTGCCGTATCGGGCATGATTTGCATCAGTCCACCTGCGCCGACATGCGAACGTGCAGTGGTATTAAAACGGCTTTCCTGACGCATCAATCCATAAGCCCAAGCAGGGTCAATACCTGCATTTTGACTGTGGCTCACAACATAATTACGATGTGGCATAGCATAACGGTAACTATAGTTGTGCTTATTCACAGTACGATCTGCTGCATAAATGGCACGATCATACCAACCCATATCGGTTGCACGTTTAGCCGCTGCCAAAATCAAGCCATCATCTTGTCTTAAATACGCCTGACGCACCGCCCAGTTCCATTCACGATTGACATAATTGGCAGGTGCATTAATTTCACGCAAGGCAAAGGCACGGTTAAAGTGAATATCTTGATTCAAACGCTGTAAATCATTGGTACTTGGTTGGGTATTCGCAGGATTCGTATTGTAAGTTTGCCCAAGACGATCTTTCGCCAACAAGTTGTGATAATCATCACCCTGTGCCAGTTTTTTATAAATATTTTGTGCACTACGTTTTGATGCTGCATCATTGCGTTGTTCTGAAGCACGTGCCAACCAATATTGCCAACGATCTTCCTGTTTTTGGGTCACACTCATGCTATCTACAGCACGAATTACACTTTCCCATGCGCCAAAACGAATCGCCTGACGGGCATAAATTTCTGCTTCTTCGGGACTAAAAGGTAAGCCATAACTGGCATCTAAGGCACTTAACACTTCACGGTTAAAATTGTTTTTCATGACTGTAGTGCCGCCAATATATCCCACTGCACGATACAAGGCTTTTTGTACCGCTTCTGGCGTACCTTCTGCACTGCGTTTTAGTGAAGAAAGTGCCGAGTCTAAATCGCTATCGGCTAAACGTCCCATCGCATAAATAAGATAGGCATGATCTTCATTACTTGCTTTAGGTGCAGACCACAAATAATTCAGTGGATTGGCCTGAATACTGTTCAATTGTGCCAAACTGATATTCATACCTAAACTTTGCGCAGTCGCTAAAGCGAGTCCTGACTGCCCTGCACGCAATTGTGCCCATAAGCGTTGCTGCTTATCTTGCTGAGTCATTAACGGACTCGACAGCATCATCCGCCCTAAACCTGTACAAGATTCAGGTTGTGTACTGGTATTCAGCCACACATCTTTAAATTCCGCGACCACCAAAGGATCACCCGAACGGGTACGAACTTGTGCCATGGCACAGCTTTCGGCCTGATCAGCATTACTCACATAGGCAAGCACAGGTTGTGCACTGCTAAAATCGGCCTGTTTCACTTTTTCTTCGATGTAATCGGCTGCGAGTTTTTCTGCCATCGCTGATTGTGGATGGCGCTGTGCAAACTGAACAATTGCACTGGCAGGTTGCATGCCCAAATTGGTGTTCAATGCCCAGTATTCAGGATAGTAGCCCAAAACATCATTTTGCATGGCATATTGATACTGCTGCAATAAATCGACATCACCTGAATTGGCTGCACGCAGTGCATCATTAAACTGTTCATTTGCGGCATGCGTACCCGTCATCACGGCAAGCGAAACCAGACTTAGCACAAGCTTTTTCGTTAATTTATTATTTTGTTTCATCATTTGCAGCATTCGCTTGCCTTCAGTCATTTACTTCTGCCTCGAGATCCGCATCCAATCATTCAGCTTAGTTTAATTAGTCTAGAACCCAAGTTGTGTTCTGTTATGTAACCTTATGATTAGACACTATTAATCTTGAAATCAATCTTCCAACAATTTTACTTCACATTTCAAGTATGTGATGCACGGATTAAAGGCTGTCAGTTTATCTTGAATTCCTGCTAAAATATGCGCCTTTCTTTTGTCTAATGACGTTTATTTTTTTAAACGATTTAGTGAACTATCTCTTAGGAGCCTACATGACGGTTCAAACCTTCATCCCCAATGGTGCCCAAGCTGCCTCAGAAAACACTGTTACCCAGCCACAGCACACCCCAGCCGACGGTTCAGTCAAAAAACTGTATATCGAAACGCAAGGGTGTCAGATGAATGAGTATGACAGTCACCGTATGGCAGACCTTTTAGGCGATTCTCACGGCTATGTACTGACCAGCAACCCTGCTGATGCCGATATTCTGCTCATGAACACCTGTTCGATTCGTGAAAAAGCGCAGGAAAAGGTGTTTTCTGAATTAGGTCGCTGGCGTAAGCTGAAAGAAAAAAATCCTGATTTGGTGATTGGCGTAGGCGGTTGCGTCGCTTCTCAGGAAGGTGACAACATTCAAAAGCGTGCCCCGTATGTGGATATGATTTTTGGCCCACAAACCTTACACCGTTTACCGCAAATGCTTGATCAACACCACGATCAGGTCGAAAAACCAAAGAAAGAAAAAATCAAACTGGTGGATATTTCTTTCCCAGACATCGAAAAATTCGACTTTTTACCTGAACCGCGTGTTGAAGGGTTTAAAGCTTTTGTGTCGATTATGGAAGGCTGTTCAAAATACTGTTCTTTCTGCGTAGTGCCTTACACGCGCGGTGAAGAAGTTTCACGTCCTTTAGATGATGTCTTAGCTGAAATTGCGACTTTGGCCGAAAAAGGCGTGCGTGAAATTAGCTTGCTCGGTCAAAACGTAAATGGCTATCGCGGTGAAACTTTTGACGGTAAAATTTGTACTTTTGCCGATTTACTGCGTTTGGTTGCCGAAGTACCTGGCATTGGACGAATTCGCTACACCACATCACACCCGCTTGAATTTAATGATGATTTGATTCAATGCTACCGTGATTTACCGCAAATGGTGTCGCATTTACACTTGCCTGTGCAAAGTGGTTCAAATGATGTGTTACAAGCCATGAAACGTAACCACACCATTGATGTGTATATCGACAAGATTGCCAAGTTACGTAAAGTACGCCCAGACATGCACTTATCTAGCGACTTTATTATTGGCTTCCCGGGTGAAACCGATCAAAACTTTGAAGAAACTTATCAGTTTATTCAAGATATGGATTTTGACCACTCGTACAGTTTCATCTATTCAAAACGTCCAGGTACGCCTGCATCTGAACTTGAAGACACCACACCTGAAGATGTGAAAAAAGAACGTTTAGCCAAAGTTCAACAATGGATCAAACAATCTAGTATTGATAAGACCGATGCCATGCTTGGGACGGTACAACGTGTCCTAATTGAAAATGTTTCCGACAAAGACCCGAACATTTTAGTGGGTACGGCCGACAATACACGTTTAGTAACATTTATTGGTGACCCTGCTTGGGTCGGACGCTTTGCGGAGATTGAGATTACCGAGATTAAAACTTTGAATTTAGTTTACGGTGAACTCTTGAATCTTGAGCCTGACGTGGCGTAATGTAGGAGCTAAAGTCCAATAACAGATTAAGGAATTCTCTTGACTGCAGCGATTCGACGTACAGTAACTTTTCCTGGCATTTCAATGGAACGTCTAAAAAGCATGCTCGGTGCTTATAACGGACATTTGAAACAAATCGAACAACGTCTAGACGTCCAAATTTCTCATCGTGGTGACGCCTTTTTTATAGATGGGGAAATTGATGCAGTTGAACGAGCCGAAACGCTCTTGCAACGCCTGCATGAAGAAGCGGAAAGCTCTGCACAAATTAGTGCAGACACGCTCCACATGATGATTCAGGGCAGTCAGACTGACCGTGAATTACAATCGGATGATGGGCAAGAGCATACTGGATTGGATGCTGTTTGGTTGCAAACTCGCAAAGGGCGCATTAATCCACGCGGTGCCAACCAAAAGCGTTATGTGCAACGTATTTTGCAAAGTGATATTTCATTTGGTATTGGCCCTGCAGGTACGGGTAAAACCTATTTGGCTGTTGCCGCTGCCGTAGATATGTTGGAACGCAATGAAATCCAGCGGATTCTATTGGTGCGCCCTGCGGTTGAAGCGGGTGAAAAACTGGGCTTCTTACCGGGTGATTTAACCCAGAAAATTGACCCGTATTTGCGTCCCCTTTATGATGCCCTGTATGAAATGCTCGGCTTTGAAAAAGTTGCTAAGCTGATTGAACGTCAAGTGATTGAAGTTGCACCACTGGCGTATATGCGTGGTCGTACCCTCAACCACTCTTTTGTGATTTTGGATGAAGCCCAGAACACCACGCCTGAACAGATGAAGATGTTCCTGACCCGTTTAGGGTTTGGTTCACGTGCAGTGATTACCGGTGATGTGACTCAGGTGGATTTACCACGTGGTCAGCAGTCTGGTCTGGCACATGCCTTACGTGTGATTGATAAAATCCCTGAAATTCATATTACTCGTTTCCATTCTCGTGATGTCGTGCGTCACCAGCTGGTTCAGAAAATTGTTGAAGCCTATGAAGGCTGGGACAGTGAGCAACAGCGTTTAAGTGCCGAAGCGCGTGCAGAACGTAAAGCGCGCCAGGAAGCATTAATTGCGGAAAATGATGCCGCAGCAGATGCACAGCACTAATCGCTGTGCGCTCTGCAACCTACTGAAGTATTAAGGATTCATTTTGAAATTAAGTCTCAGCCTGCAACAGGACATTCAAGCGCCTGAGCTGGTGTTAAAACGTGCCTATCTGAAAAAAGTAGTCGAAACCACTTTAAGACATATAGACACCCAAAGTGATTGTGAAATTGGAATTGCCTGTGTCGATCATGCCGAAAGTCACAAGCTCAATCTGGAATATCGCAAAAAAGACAAATCTACCAACGTCTTGTCTTTCCCAAGCGATTTACCCGATGAAATGGCACAAGTTTTGCCGAGCTTCCCTATTGGGGATTTGGTAATTTGTATTCCTGTGGTTTTACAGGAAGCTGCAGAACAAGCCAAAACACCATTAGCGCATTTCACTCACATGCTAGTACATGGCACGCTGCACCTTATGGGCTATGATCATGAAACCTCAGATGAGGATGCCGAAGAAATGGAAGCTTTAGAAGTTGAGATTCTTGCCAAGTTGGGTTTGGATAATCCATACATGGAAAGAGATTGAATTTTAAGTTTTAGAAAATCATAAAAATAGCGGGCTAAGGCTCGCTTTTTTGTTTAAAACTACTCCCTCCCAATGGGAGGGAGAACATTCATTAGAGTCCCATGATTGCTAAATACCAGAAGAACATTGCTGCGTAAAGCAGAGAGTAGATTCTTGTTACTTGTCCACAAAGTCCTCTCTCCCTTTGGGAGAGAGCCAGAGAGAGGGAAAAACTAGCGCACCTCAAACTCAGCTTCAGCAGGGTCAAAACGCCACGTCCGTACAATCCGCAATTCAGAAATATCTTTCATTTTGGCATCAAATGCACCAAAAGGTGCGGCTTTACGCACCGAAGCTTTGGCTGCTTCATCTAGCATGGCATGTCCTGAACTTTCAATTAAACGAATGGCACGAATCCCACCATTGTTGTTCAAAATCACCATTAAACGTACTTCGCCTGCCAAATTCTGTGCTTTGGCTTGTTCTGGATAATAACGGTTACCATAAAATTCGACTTTTTGACGGAATTTTTCCATATAACCAGCGGTGTTGTCTTGCTTGGCCTGAATCCCATCGATGGTTTTAATTTTTTGCTGACGGCTAAAATTTTGTTGGCGTTGTAAATATTGCGCTTCAATACTGGCGACCATGGCAGCCTTAGCTTGGAATTGGCTATTCAACTCCTGCATGGCTTTTTTGCGCTGATTTTCTGCAGCCTGTTTTTGCCAACTGAGCGTGGTCATCAATACTTTTTCTTCAAAGTTTAATTCACGCTGTTGCTGCATACGCTCTAAACTTTCCAATTGCTGCTCCCCTGCACTTTGTTCAGTCATGGGTGCAGGCATATCACTCGACATGCGATGTTCTTCACGGAACGTACCTGAACCTTGCTGATCGGCTTGGGCTAAGAAATCTGCATCTTCAACTTTTGCATCGCTCATGCGTACCGATACCGCAATCTCTTTGACCGCAGCATCGCTTTGTTGCGGTGCAACAAACTGCACGGCCAAAATTAATGCGTGCAATACAGCAGCCACCAGCAACGCTGCAGCAAAAATAGGATCTTTCCACCAATCTTGCGTAGAAGGCATCAATTGAATTTTTTTTAGCATCACATTAATCCGACAAAACGTCTGATTCCCCAAGCCGCCAAATGCGGTATAAACTAAAGAGCATATTACTTTGCTCAGTTTTTGCTTTTCTGCAAAACTGCGAAGTTCATCAAAAAGCTGACTACTGAGCCTTAAAATCTTAAAAATGGTGCAACTTATTTTGCTAAACTGCAAGCTTCTATGCCTGTATTTTTAATACAATTCGACAAAATATTTGTATCTGTAAAGAATGAATGAACGACTTGGACGGCCGTATGCAAACCCTGATCACCAATATCTCTCAACGTATCCGTCAAGTGTACCAAAAAGCGGAAGGATTTATTGAGGATGAACGTGAATTTACATTATCTCAGGTCTTCTTAAATGCGACTTTTCAGCGCTTTGTGACCGATAATGTGAAAATGTTGCAAGATCTGCACGCAGACTTACACGACGACTGGTTACGTCTTTATGCAACCCTAGATTACAACGGCTTGAACATCACTCTGTCTGTCGATTTAAAATTAGTACAGATGGAATTGAATAAAGATACTCAGCTGATTGTGTTTGAACAAATTAGTGACACGCAGGTGATTGAAGCAAGTTATCCAAGTTTTTTGCATAAAATCGCTGTGAAGTGCGCTTTATTTTACTATCAAAAAATACGCAATGATGACCCTTTAGGCATGATTTTAGAAAAACTCAAAGTCATTAAAGTCAAAGATGATTTGCTGCATTTAGATTTAAATCGCTGGTTGGGCAAAAGCCGCTCTATCATTGACACACTCAGCAAAGTTCATGTGAATCATGCGGTATTACGTGAAGCGGAATTGGTGCTCACTGGCAACGTCAATTTAACGGCGTTGTTCCGCAAAATGTCTGAAGAAAGACTAGAAGATGTGGAAGAATCTCTTGCAGATACGCAAGTCACACCGCTGAAACAAAAATAAAGCTAAGCTGAAACTTTAGAAGAGAATACATACAGGAAAACTACACAAGCCGCATAATTCCTAATTTTCTCTTCATATTCAACGCGTATAATGGCAACAAGCAAGCAAATTGCATCTCCCTACATACAGAGGAAATATCTCAGCAATGGCAAATCATGTATTGAAAAAAATGGGTATGGCAGCCGGTGTGTCTACAGCACTGTTTTTGGCTGGTTTCTCTAGCCAAACATTTGCCATGAGTCCTTTCCAAGCCAGTTATCAATTTAACTACAATGGTAAAAACTTAGGTTCTGCAACACGTACTTTAAGCCAAACAGGTAACCAATGGAGTTATGTGTTTGCTGCCAAAGCAGGCGTGATTGCCTCTGCTACAGAAACTAGCCGTTTTAGTTTTAATAATGGCAAAATTGGCTCATCTAGCTTTAGCCGCAGCAGTAAGATTTTGGTGCATAACAACACCATGAGTATTAACTTCAATCCTTCGGCGAAAACCATTAACACCAAAAAGGACAGCGACACCCGTTCTTTTGCGTGGAAAGCGGGCGTGTTGGATGAGTTGAATGCGGAACTGCAAATCCGTGAAGACTTAAAAAGTGGCGGTTTAAAATCGAGCTACTATATTGCCGATAATAAAGAGGTGGAATCACGTCGCTTTATTAAGCAAGGTTCAGAAAAAATCAAAACCAGTTATGGTACTTTTGATACCATTAAAGTGGTGCTGAAACACAACAAACCAAACCGTGATACGATTTTCTGGTTGGCACCAAAACTTGACTACTTGCCTGTCAAAGTTACCCACCAAGACAAAGACAAGTCTTATGGATTATTACTCACAGGCTATAAAGGCCCGACCAACTAATTTAGAATATAACTACTGAGCAAAGCTTGGCAGTTATTCACCATTTGGTAAATTGTTCTTGCATTTTTTCAGGTGCTTTTTAAAATACGCTTTTGCTTTGAAAAGCACCTGCTCTTGAGGATTCTCCCGTGCATGCACTAGAACAGAAAATTTTAGCCGAAGGTATCGTTCTATCTGAAGCGGTTCTAAAAGTCGACTCTTTCTTAAACCATCAAATTGACCCTGTGATGATGCAGCAAATTGGTCAAGAATTTGCGCGTTTGTTTAAAGATGCAGGCATCACCAAAATTATTACCATCGAAGCTTCTGGCATTGCACCAGCTGTGATGGCAGGTTTAGAGCTTGGCGTACCTGTAATTTTTGCACGTAAATATCAATCTTTAACCTTAAAAGATGATTTATACCGCTCTAAAGTATTTTCATTTACCAAGCAAACTGAAAGCACGATTGCCATTTCAAACAAACATATCAGCGCGAGCGACAAAGTCTTGGTGATTGATGACTTTTTGGCAAATGGTCAAGCTGCACTTGGTTTGGCAGATTTAATCCATCAAGCGAATGCAGAAGTCGTGGGTATTGGGATTGTGATTGAAAAATCATTCCAACCGGGTCGTGAATTATTGCTTGAAAAAGGCTATCGTGTTGAATCATTGGCACGGGTAAAGTCTTTGGCAAACGGTACTGTTGAATTTGTACGCGATTAAGGTCGATTAAAACTGATGTTGTTTCATCATTTAGACCTTATGATCAAAGAGTGCTTAGGCGCTCTTTTTTATGCTTTTTTTCAAACTTAAACAACTCATTTACATATATTTTATTTACAAAACTGTGGTGCTACGCCATGCTGCACTTGAAATAACAGTGTTTAAGCAGTCTGCTCTTTTCAGATTGCAGCTCTACACAGCACTCTTTAGGTCGTCTACGTGCATTGATGCATGCGACATGAGTACAAGGCATTTTAAAGTCATGACACAAGACAATCCGTTGATGGAACACAGTATCGTCTGTCCAAAATGTGGTTCAACTCAAGTTGAAAAACGCAACCATGAACAAAACTTACAAAAAATTGGTGGCGTGTTATTAGGCTCTGCAGGTACAGCAGCAGGTACTGTGGGCGGCGCAGCTTCGGGAGCTTCTATTGGTGCGGCAATTGGTACAGCCGCAGGGCCATTGGGCGTGATTATGGGCGGCACCATTGGAACATTTGTCGGGGCAATTAGCGTGGGAATCACAGGTGGTTTTCTTGGGCATCGCTTTGGTAAAAAAGCAGGTGTAATTGTTGATCAGAATATTTTTCTAGATTTTCAATGCCTCAAATGTAAACACCGCTTTAAAGAAAAGTTGAAACAGCCAAGCAACTCTAAGTAACCCTAAATCAATTTCAAAAAAAGTGCTGCACATTGCAGCACTTTTTGATTGCATCTTTTTATTTTGCAGTGCTGCTTGCAGAAGTCATCACAGTTTTTTGTGCCGCTAAATACTGTGCTTCCGCAGGTTGTTTTTCAATACGTTGTTCTTCTGGAAAACTCAGACTATGCACAATTTCAGTCGCTGCAACACTCGACCATGAACACCCTAAACTCATTAGACCTAACCCAATCAGCATCCACTTATTCATTTTCACTTTCCTCAATCTCTCATTTTTACAGCAGTCCGTTGTGCTCAATACATTAGGGTCTGTTGACAATTCGTCTATGTTTGCGGCATGAGAGATATATCTCGCAAGGTTTTTTAGCTGATATAAGGCATGGGACAGGAAATTTAGTCATTCTAAATGACTGGCACATAACGCAATAGCAGCAAAAAATATGCTCGCCCCGAAAGGCTGTGGCTAAAACTTTCTCAGATTGCGTTATGAAACTTAGCAATAATCTCGCTATTCCTTGCGTTTCATGCCTGATCTGCTCAGTTTTAGCCTACAGCGCAAGCCATTTATGAAATGTCAACAGACCCTAGCCTGCAAAAAAATGCTGCGTGAACCGTGACAGAAAACTCTGCTTTTAAAGCGGTTATTAGACGTGAAAAGAGAAAAACTGAATATCACTGCAAATGGTGATTTTAGGTGAAAAGTGAACTTATTTTTTAGCACGCTCAATGCTACATAAGCCAATCGAATTCAAGTACAAAAGATAAAAGCGTAAAACGATATCCACATTTTACGCTTCATCTTAATTAAAGAAAGAATCTCACATGCCCTGTAATTTTTTTACCATTTCACCTAGGCGTTGTCCTTGCACTTCACAAAGGATTTTTTCATCCTGACTCAAAGCCTGATCGTGGCGCGGGCCGCTCACATGCGTTGCACCATACGGCGTACCGCCCGTTTTGGTATTTGATAAAGCAGGATGCGCATTATGCAATCCCATAATCATCATTCCGTGGTGAAACAATGGCGGCAACATGGTCAATAAGGTACTTTCCTGTCCACCATGCATCGAACCCGATGAGGTAAAAACGCAGGCAGGTTTATTGTGCAATGCGCCATTCAGCCACAGACTAGTGGTTTGATCCCAGAAATATTTCATTTCAGATGCCATATTGCCAAAACGTGTAGGTGAACCTAAAGCCAAACCTGCACAATTGGCCAAGTCATCCAAAGTACAATAAATATCACCTTCGGCAGGAATACTTGGCTCTGCTTGTTGCACCACGGTCGAGATATTTGGCACAGTTCTAATTTTAACGGGCATGCCACTAGCCTCCACCCCGTTGGCAATTAAATGTGCCATTTCTTTGGTAGAACCATATTTACTAAAGTACAAAACCAGAATATATGCTTGCATCATGCTAAGAAATCAGACTAAAAATGAAAACTATACGGTATTTTGCTGCTTTTTTGGTTAAGCTTAACCATGAAAACAGATAAAGATGATTAAAAAAGTTGAGACAGCCACTGTATGATCGTTGAGTATTTAAAGAAACTGCCTTTTTATGACAAACAATGGTTTCAATTTGTCTTATTTGTGCTGCGTCGCTTTGAAGCAGATCGCTGCCGTGAACAAGCAGGCTCTTTAACCTACACTACCCTGTTTGCCGTTGTACCTATGCTCACCGTATTTTTGGTGATCATCTCATCCATTAAGGCACTCGAACCTGCACGGCAACAATTACAACAACTGATTTACAGCAACTTTTTACCTAAAACCACCATCGCCTTTGATAAAGCCTTAAATGCCTTTACCGACAAATCTAGCAACTTAACCGTCATCGGGATTTTGTTTTTATTCGTGACCACGGTGATGATGCTGACCAGTATTGAAACTGTGTTTAACCGAATTTGGCGGGTTAAGGAAACCCGTGGCGGCATTATGGGTTTTATGCGTTACTGGACCATTATCTCATTAGGCCCTATTTTACTGGGCAGTGCTTTTGTCATTTCCTCAACTTTGGCATCTATGAATGTGCTGAGTAATAACTTTGCAGGTTATGAACTCAATGGCGCATTTATTTTATGGCTGATTTCATTTGCCCTAACCATTTTAGGTTTTTTTATTCTGAATTGGACCATTCCCAACCGCAGTGTACCTATTAAAGCCGCATTAATTGCGGGGGTTTTCAGTGCTGTTGTATTTGAATTTTTGAAAAACCTGTTTGGTTTTATTATGTCCAACTTCACCAGTTATGAAATTATTTATGGTGCTTTTGCTGCCGTACCTATTTTCTTACTGTGGATTTTCCTGTCTTGGAATATTGTGCTGTTAGGTGTTGAAATTAGTTATGCCTTGACCGCTTTTGAAGCCAGTCGCGAAAAAAAATGCCATCCGCTGCTCATGCTATTGGACTTACTGGAATTGTTTTACAAAAAACAAATGCGCGGAGAAAGTGTCACTGAAGCTGAAGCCTTAGATGTATTGGGACGTAATGAAATTGGGCGCTGGCCGTCTTATGTGCTGATGCTAGAACAACAAAATTTAATTAAACGTACTGAAAATGATGAATTTGTTTTGGTGCGCAATTTATCTCAGGTAGATTTTTGGAGTTTTTATTCACAGCTACCGTATTCATTGCCACGTCGTCAGGACTTGGCCAATGTCTATCCTGATGATGAATGGATGCAAAAACTTGGCCCCGTACTCAGTGAAACCGATGACTATTTGGCTGCCAAATTGTCGATTCCGCTCTCTAAGATTTTTGAAGAAAAATAATCTTGTACGCGCTCGCTAGATTTTAAATATCACCCATCTTCAAATTTAAACCCGTATTGAGCTACTAGGTTATTTGAAGATGATTTTTACATGACAACATTGCTGATGTTGAGTCTTGCTCAAGTTCATGGAAAAGCTGCAAATACTTATTTTCTTTTTAGTACTTGGGTTTTATGTTTAAACCAACATTGAGCATTCACCATCAACACCCCCAGCATGACCAAAACAGCCCCAATCATAAAACTTTGGCTCAAGCTTTCATTCAACAACCATACACCAAACAATACGCCAAATAATGGCGTTAAAAATGAAAACACGCCTAAACTGGATGCTAAATATTGTTTCAGCAACCAAAACCAAGCGAGATAGCTAATAAACGAAATCAATACCGCATGAAAAATCAAACTGCCTATGGCTAAGGCTGTCCAATGAATTTCAGCCTGTCCCATCCACCATGCCATCGGCAGTAAAATCAAAAAACCACCCATCAATTGGTAAAACAAAGTTTGTGTTGCAGGGGCTTCCGATAAACGACTTAGACGTACCGCAACAGTTGTGGCTGCCCAAAGTATGCCTGCACTCAGCGCAAGTAAATCGCCAAAAAGCATCTGGCTGAAGTTTTGGTGGCTCTCTTGTTGCACAGTATCACGCCATAAAAAAGTCACCGCTATGCCAGCAAAAGACAACAGAATCCCGCCCCATTGCAAGCGAGATAAACGCTCTGCAGGTAGTTTCCAATGCAACGCTAAAGCCACAAAAATAGGCGCGGTATATAGTAAAACCACCACATGCGACGCAGAAGTATATTGAATCGCCTGCCCTAACATAAAAAATTCTGCGGCAAATAAAATACCCACCAATATGCCTGCAGGCAGATATTCAGTCGAAGCCCATTGTGTATTTCTTGCAAGCAATAACAAAGGCAACACCATCACAGCAGACAAGCCTGAACGCAGTGCCAATTGCATCAAGGGTGAAATATCTGCCGCAGCAACTTTTAGCACCACTTGTTGCAGACCCCAAAAAACACACAAAATTAGCATCATACTGCTGGCTTTTGCATCAAGTGCTTGGCGTGAACTCATGGCTGAACCTGATCTGAGATAAAAAATAGACTTTAAAGTAAGCAGCGGACTCAACCTAAATCTTTTGGATATTCAACATCATTGAGTACTTGAGGAGTTTTGGCATTATGCGCGACTTTGCATAAAAAAAGCGACCTAAATAGATCGCTAATTTTTAAGGATTAACTTAATCATCTGTTGCGAAAGCAATATCACTGAGTCCGGCTTCACTCGCACGTGACATCACTTGCGCCACAGTATCATAACGCGCATCTTTATCTGCTCTTAACACCACGGTTGGCTGTTGAGCTTGCTGACTAGCATCATTAAAGCGGGTTTGCAACTCATCTAAACTAATGATTTGATCATCCCACGCCACTTCACCATTGGCATTGATACTGACCTGAATTTGCTCAGGCGGTAAATCAACAATTTCTGCGCTGGTTTGCGGTAAGGTTAATGGTATAGATGGGTTGGCAACGGTCGCTGTCACCAAAAAGATGATCATCAATACCAACATAATGTCGATCAGGGGAATAAGGTTCATCTCATTCATGCCTGAATCGTTGTCTTCACCCAATTGAAAAGCCATTAAACCTGACCTCCCACTAAACTTTGTTGTGTTGCATTCACTTCAGTTCTTTGAACAGAAGAATCTTGTTGCAACATGGTGTCAATCAACAAACTATGTGCATGATCTTGCAAATTTGTAGATAAGGTACGGTTCACACGCGAACAAATGTTGTAAGCAATCACGGCAGGAATCGCCACCGCCAAACCGAAGCCCGTCATAATCAACGCTTCACCAACAGGCGTTGCCACTTGAGCCAATCCCGCCTGACCGCTTTTTCCAACCGCAACGAGTGCATGGAAAATACCCCAAACTGTACCAAACAAACCCACAAACGGTGCTAATGACGCAATTGTACCCAGTACCGATACGCCTTTTTCTGCCGATGCTTTTTCTACCGAAATTTGACGCAATAAGGCTTGCTCAGCAACCGCTTTACGCTGCTCAAAATTTAAGGGCACCAGTTTTGCTTTAAGCTGATTTAAAGCCTGTGACAGTTGAGCATAAGCTTGTTGCTTCAATTGGCGCGTGCCTATCAAACGTAATGCGAAGATGGTCCATGTCGCAATCGACATCGCCAATAACACGAAATACAGCGTTTTGCTGACTGCATCTGCGTGTTGCCAATAGACGGAAAAGTTCATACTCGAACTCCTGTTGAAGGTTAGCCGTTAGGGTTCAATGTCAATTCAAAAGGCTGCTCAGCACGAATTGGATAAGCCACGCCATTTTCTTTGTACGGTTTGAATTTTGCACTACGCACTGCGCGTAAAATCTTTTGATCTAAAGCAGGTACACCACTAGAACGCGTAATTTGAGCATCGGTGATCACGCCTTTTTCATTGGCTTCAATCCGAACCACCACGTTACGGGTTTCTCCCTGTAAATCACGATTGGTATAAGAAGGTTTTGGAGAACGACTCCATTGCACGCCTGAGCCGCCAATCGACACTGTTTTTGGAGCAGAAGGTGCGACAGGAGCAGGTGCTGGCGCAACAGGTGCAACTGTCGGTTTCGGTGCAGGCTGTACCACTTTAGTTTCAGTCACCGTTGCTACAGGTGCAGGTTGCACCACACGTTCGACTGGTTTTTCTACGGGCTTCGCCACGGGTTTAGGGGCTTCTGCTTTTTTAACTTGCTGTACTTTTTCTACTTTTTTCGGTGGCGGTGGCAACGGTTTTTCTACCACAGGCACTTCTTTTACAGGCTGAGGCTTGGGTTTTTCAGGCTGTGGTTCAGCCTTAGGTTGCGGTGGCAACGGTTTAGGCTGTTCTTGAATTTTTACAAAGCGTACTTTTAAAGGTTCTTTTTCTATGGGCTTTAAGGTCGGAGTTTGCATTTGCCCCAATGCCCACAACACACCGACATGACCTAATGCAACAACAGCTAAAGCCGTCACAACTTTCTTTTTCATGGCATTGGGCATTTGTAGCATAGCGTTGGGAGATTGGTTCATTAAAGTCAGCGACCTTCAAAAGCAATTGCCAAACCATCACAATTCCGAACGATCAAACTGATCGGTTAGCACAATTAAAGTAACGCAATAATAAATGAGAAGTGTTTTCATTTGCAACTATTTTTTAATAACAAACGTGAATCATCCAATAAATTTGCTATTTTAAAAACAGTTTAAATAAATGTTATAACATTACAATTTTAGCATAAAAAAACATGCCATGTCGGCATGTTTTAATTCGATTTTTAGATAGCTTTTACCCTATTGAAATACAACAGTTTTGTTGCCATCTACAATAATACGGTCTTCCAAATGCCATTTAACTGCACGTGCCAGTACATTACGTTCCACATCCTGACCCAATTCACGCAGTTGATCTACCGTAAAGTCGTGGTTTACACGCTCTACATCTTGCTCAATGATCGGACCTTGATCTAGGTCTGCTGTTACATAGTGTGCAGTTGCACCAATCAGTTTTACGCCTTTTTCATAAGCTTGTTTATATGGATTTGCGCCCACGAAAGCAGGCAGGAATGAATGGTGAATATTGATCACTTTCATTTCCCACTTAGAGACAAACTCTTCATCCAAAATTTGCATATAACGCGCCAATACCAACAAATCATTGCCTTGCATCAATTCATCAATTTTAGCGTAAGCTTCACGTTTATTTTCTTTATTAACAGGCACTACTTCAAACGGAATACCAAAGTTTTCTACCGCTTCACGCAAGGTGTCATGGTTCGACACCACTTTGGTAATTTCACATGGTAAACCACCACGTGAATGACGCCATAATAGTTCGAGCAAAGCATGATCAACTTTAGACACCAAAATGCCGACTTTTTTCACATCGCTGACCAAAGCCAAACGCCATTGCATTTCATAACGCTCTGCCACGTTAGAAGCAAAGGTTTGCAATAAGCTTTCTTTACGGCTTTGCAAGTGATCCAGTTCAAACTCAACCCGCATGAAATAACGCCCGCCCTGAGCTTCTGTTGCGTATTGATCAAGCGCGGTAATGTTGGCTCCTTGATGATACAAAAAGCTCGATACAGCCTGCACAATACCTGGCTTATCTTCACAGGTAATCAGTAAACGTGCAGTATTCGCAGTCGTCATATTCATGTTGTTTTTAGTCACTACTTGGTTAAATTGAAAAACAAGCCGAGTATTCTAGCGCGTTTCTCAGACATTCTAAATAGCCATTCTCAGTCTCTTAGTCGGCTTGAGTATTTTTACTGGATGATAAACTCTCAAACAATTCAGATGTGCCTAGTGTTTCTAGTAAACGCTCATAGGTTGCACGACTTTCACCCCGTAAATATGCCCCTTCAAGGAACAGCATTTGACGTAAAGCCTGCCAAATCCATTTTTCTTCCAAATGGTTTGAATCGGTAATGTGACCCGACATATATAAGAAGTTCGTCCAGTTGGTCAGCACAATCCAAATATTGATAATCAAGGCTTCAATTTCTGACTCAGTCATTTGCATCAGACCCGCATCCACAAAGGCCTGATAAATTTTTTGTCCCTGCTGCATGACCTGTCCTGCAAAACGTGGATACATTTTGCGGAAATCTTCATTGGTTTCGACCAAATGATAGACATCACGATGCAAAAAACGATAAGCCCACAGCTGACTACTGAGAACCTGAAAATAACGAATTTTGTCATTGGCATCTAAGCCACGATTTTCAGGCAAAGCCAGCATTTCTAAAGTTTCTTGCTGATATTGTTCCATCAGCTCTTTAATAATTTCGTTCTTATTGCGGAAGTGGTAATACAAGTTTCCTGGGCTCATGCCCAGTTCTGCCGCAATATGATTGGTTGTTACCGAACGCTCACCACGCTCGTTAAACAATTGCAAACTCAATTGCAAAATACGTTCTTTGGTTTTCAACGTTTTGGTTTGAGACATCCTAAAAACAACCATTCTTTAAAATTTGGGGGGCATGAAAACATAAAGTCACTTGACTGATTAGAGTAAATACTCTAAAAATTAACTTATATTGCTTTTATTGAATGGTAACATGCCATGAACAGTCAAACAAAAACAACTTCAATGACCCCACATTCACCCGATTTACAACGTCTGGATGATATTTTGGCATTGCAGAAATATGCCTATCAGCGTCATCCTGTCCCAAGTGCCAAAGAACGCATTGAACGCTTAGCCCGCTTAAAACGTGTGATTGTGAAATATCAGGATCAATTTGCCGAAGCCATTAACCGTGACTATGGCAACCGCGCCATTGCAGAAACCAAAATTGGTGAATTACTTACCTGCTTGGAACATATCAAATATTACAGCAAAAACCTGACCGACTGGATGAAGCCATCTAAACGTCAGGTTGGTATTATCCACCAACCTGCAAAAGCATGGGTACAGTATCAACCTTTAGGGGTAATTGGCATTATTGCACCTTGGAACTATCCGCTGCTGTTGTCTTTAGGCCCACTGATCTGTGCTTTGGCTGCAGGCAACCATGCCATGATCAAAATTTCCAGTGCTTCTGCGCATTTTGGTAAAGTACTGGAAAACGCCATGAGCGAAGCATTTCCACAGGAATTGGTGGCAGTAATTAATGGCGGCGGTATTATTTCCGATGCGTTCTGTCATTTGCCTTTTGACAAAATTATTTTCACAGGCTCTACCGAAGTCGGCAAAACTGTAATGGCTGCCGCGTCACAAAACCTTGTGCCTGTCATTTTAGAACTAGGTGGAAAATCCCCTGTTTTGGTGCATCCATCTAGCGATATGGTCGATGTAGCGCAGCGTATTGCGGTAGGTAAACTCTGGAATGCTGGACAAACCTGTGTTGCACCCGACTATATGTTCTTGCCTAAAGGCAAAACTGCCGAATTTATGGAGCATTTCGAGCAATTTGTGACCGAAATGTATCCGCATATTCGTGATAACCAAGACTACACTTCTATTATTAATGACAAACAATATCGTCGCTTACAGGGCTATTTAGAAGATGCACGTGAGCGAGGTGCAAATATTATTGAAATTAATCCGCAAAGTGAAAATGTGGCTGCAACCCGTAAAATGGCACCAACGGTACTGACCAATGTCAGTCCAGACATGCAAATTATGCAAAATGAGATCTTTGGTCCAGTCCTGCCAATCTTAGAATATGAACAAATTGATGATGTAATCGAGTTTATTAATAGCCGACCGCGTCCTCTTGCTTTATACTATTTCGACTTTGATCAGGCGCGTGCCGACTATGTCGCACAGCGAACCCATTCAGGGCATTTCGGACTCAATACTGTATTGACCCACGTTGCACAAGATGACTTACCATTTGGTGGTGTTGGTGCATCGGGCATGGGGAAATATCACGGTCCAGAAGGTTTTTTCAGCTTGTCACATGAACGGTCGGTAATGTCTAATCCGAAGCTTTACAGCTTGAAGTTCATTCTCCCCCCATTTGATAAGCCGATTCATCGATTGATTTCGAAGACGCTTCTTCGTTAACTGATCAAGGCATGAGCTATCAAACACGCTCATGCTGTTTTTGAAGAAAATCGCTTGTCTTTTAAGCGTATTTTTGATATAAAACGCCCCTTGAATGAATTCATCCGTTTATTTTTGACTGGCCATACAGATTTGCTGTTGGCTAAATCAATGGAGTTACACCATGTCTAAGGTTTGCCAAGTTACCGGCAAGCGTCCAGTCGTTGGTAACAACGTCTCACACGCCAACAACAAAACTAAGCGCCGGTTCGAGCCGAACCTGCACAACCACCGTTTCTGGTTAGAAAGCGAAAAACGTTTCGTACGTCTTCGTTTAACCACTAAAGGTATGCGTATTATCGACAAATTGGGCATTGAAAAGGTTGTTGCTGACCTTCGTGCTCAAGGTCAAAAGATCTAAGTAAGGAGTCAGGACAATGCGTGATAAGATTCGCTTAGTTTCTACAGCTGGTACAGGTTATTTCTATACCACTACTAAAAACAAACGTACTATGCCGGAAAAAATGGAAATCAAAAAATTTGATCCAAAAATCCGTCAACACGTAGTTTTCAAAGAAGCTAAAATCAAATAATTTTAGCTTTTTTAAAAAACGACCTTATTCAGGTCGTTTTTTTTTGCACTTTTTTTGCCTCACTTGTTAAAATTTCCTCGTTTTCTTTTTTGGCACTATTTGTGCTTGTCTTATTTCAGTCTTTTGACCGCACCTTCACCATGGCTTAGGAGTTTCTCGTGCCTCATGATGTAGAACTCATCATCTTACTTGCCGTTGGTTTTAGCTTGGCACTGGTATTTGGCTATATCGCTGCGCGCTTACGCCTTCCACCGCTTATGGGCTATCTGATTGCAGGTGTCATCATTAGTCCCAACACACCAGGCATTGTGGCAGATATTCATCTTGCCAACCAATTGGCAGAACTTGGGGTCATGTTCCTCATGTTCGGTGTTGGCATGCATTTCTCGCTAAATGATTTAATGCAGGTACGACGCATTGCTTTGCCTGGTGCAGTATTGCAGATCGCCGTGGCGACCCTGCTCGGTGTAGGCGTGTCGATGATGTGGGGTTGGAGTTTTGGTTCTGCCTTAATTTTTGGCTTGAGTCTGTCTTGTGCCAGTACCGTTGTGCTCTTAAAAGCATTGGGTGATCGTGGCCTGCTCGACTCCGTGAACGGTAAAATTGCCGTAGGCTGGTTGTTAGTTGAAGACTTAGTGATGGTCTTAGCATTGGTGCTTTTGCCTGCCACAGCTGTATTACTGGGTGGACAAGCTATCGACAATGCCAGTGATGAAAATATTTGGCTAACACTCGGGCTGACTTTACTGAAAGTTTCAGGCTTTATTGCCTTTATGCTGATTGTTGGCAAACGCCTTGTGCCCTTCATTATGCAAATTGTGGCTCGCTTAGGCTCGCGGGAACTGTTTACCCTGACTGTGGTCGCTGCTGCGGTATCAATTGCCTTTGGTGCTTATAAAATCTTTGGCGTGTCGATGGCACTTGGGGCGTTCTTTGCGGGGATGGTGGTCAAAGAATCTGATTTCAGTCATCGCGCCGAAGAAGAAACTTTACCCTTACGTGAAATTTTCTCCATTCTATTTTTCGTTGCTGTGGGCATGCTGTTTGACCCGCGTATTCTGATAGAAGAACCACTGCACGTTTTAGCGGTCGTCGGCATTATCATGGTGGGTAAAACCATTGCAGCCATGGCATTGGTCTTGTTCTTCCGCTATCCACTCAATACAGCCTTGACCGTAGGCGCGAGCTTGGCACAAATTGGTGAGTTTTCCTTTATTTTGGCAACACTAGGCGTATCTTTACAACTGCTGTCACTAGAAGGACAAAACCTGATTTTAGCAGGCGCACTCATTTCAATTACCCTCAATTCCTTTGTTTTTTCTGCGATTGAACCTGTGCAAAACTGGATTCGGGAACGCTCTTATTTGGCGCGTTTGCTCGAACGCAGTAATGACCCTTTAGCCATGCTGCCTGATGAAGTTTCTCAAGATTATTTACGTGATCAGGTGGTGATTGTTGGACATGGTGAAGTCGGACGCCGCATTACTCAAAATTTAATGGCTGAAAATATTAAGGTCGTGATTGCGGAAGAAAACCGTGAAATTGTCGAAGACTTACGCGAAAAAGGCATTGCTGCAGTCAGCGGCATTGCCACAGAAGCGGGTGTACTGATTCAGGCACATATTCAACATGCACGACTACTCGTTCTCTCGCCTATGGACATTTTAGATATTCATAAAATTGTGGATATTGCCAAAACCCTAAACCCTGAAATTCAGGTTTTGGTGTGTGCAGAAAGCAAAGCCGAAGCGGAAGTAATTCGTAAAGACAACATTGGTGAAGTGTATTTTGCCAAAGAAGAAATGGCGAAAAATATGAGCAATTATATTTTAAATCAAATTGAAATTGCCCATCATCAGCCACCAACGCATTGAGCATCATTCATCTAAAACCCATAGCCAAAATCACAAAAAGCGCACCGTTTAAGCTGCGCTTTTTTGTTGACGTATAGATTGGCCTTCATTGTGTTGATGAAAAACTATCTAATAATGTCCATGATTTTAACCAAAGCAGATAGACAATCTATTCATTAAAGATAGCTCATCACCGAAAGACCTTTTGGGATTAACTCATAAATTGCGGCTGTTCATCCACAATTTCGGCATGCCATTCATTGACCTGCTTTTCCAACAAGCCAAATAATGCCGCCTGAATCATGTGCTGTGCCACAACAGCCGTCTGATCGCCCAATATGGCTTTGACTTCGTCATTGAACTGGATTTTGACCAATGGCTCTTTCTCTGAGCCTGCATTACGCAATGCCAACTCGCCACCTTCAAGCTGAACCAGCTCTAAAATTGCTTCCTGATTACCAAATAATTCTTTCAATTGCTCTATAGACATATATCCTCCATGCTCGACATGGCGGCAAAGGCGCTTGCACTTTGCATCGTTCAGAATATTTATATCGGGCTGATCAGATTTTTTTCAAGGGCTATTGGTCAGCTTAAAACTCCACCATCTCATTGCGAAAACCATCAATCAATTGGGTTAAGTCACGATGCCATTCGCGCAAAATTTTCGTATCTGGTAGCCATGCTTGCGGAGATTGCGTGACTTTAATAATTAAATTGGATGACGTTTCCTGTTCAGGTTCTGGTGCACTTGGCTCGGGCGTGTACTGACATAAACGATAAGCGCGCTTTAACTCTGCAATAAAACCCGATTTGCTCAGTTGCTGCAAAATTGCCACTTCAGGGGAAATCTGCCCTTTGGCTGCCATCAATTCTTCAATTGATTTAAGGGTTGGATTACTGTCATTTAAACGATAATACCGCACCAATTCCTGCAAAAAAGCCAGTACTGCACCATGCAAATGAAATACCGCAGCTTCACGATGCGCCTGTGCTTGCTGAACATGCTCGGTTTGTTCTGCCTGTTGGCACGAAAGGCGTGCGAAATATAATTTCTGATTGGTACGATCTGCATGAAAACGAGCAACACGGGACATGAGCTTTTCCTCAATTTAGCGTTCTAAGAAGCTTAGATTAAACCGATTTTCCTGCAACACCCAATAAAAAATACACTATTTTTACTGCGATAAAATCGTGCACCAATGCAGTGCCAATCTCGTATTTTTACTAAAAATCACGCATAAAAAAGGAGCATTTTTTGCTCCCTTTGAACTATTTTGATGCAGGCTTATCTTCTGCTGCTTTGACACGTATTCCATGACCATGCAGACGCAAAGTATTCAGCGCTTTAATGGCTTTTACTGCCTCACGTGCATGTGGCATTTCTACAAATGCAAAACCTTTAGATTTTCCTGTTGCAGCATCCAACACCAAATTACAAGATTCTACAGTGCCATATTCCTGAAAAAGTTTTAACAATTCTTCTTCAGTCACAGTACGCTCTAAACTACGAACTAAAATTTTCATCTTACAACCTTAAAATAGGCAAAAAACATCAAAAAGCACTCGCCTACTCTACTTTTTGCAGGAAACCATGTGGCATAGTTTAATCGAGATCTATACCAAAATCTAAATTAATCGCTTGGCGTTCCACCAAGGCACTTTTCACAGTTTGCTGACGGGTACGGTGATGAGTTTCCATCGCACACAACTGCCGTGTCAGATCACTCAAAAAATAACTGTCCAGTTTGCGCCCTTGTTCATCTACCGTATCACGCGCCCATAAATTAAAATTTTGCTTGGTTAAAATCAGTTCATTTTGGGCACGGGTCAAAGCCACGTACAATACTCGACGTTCTTCTTCAATATCATCAAAACTGCCCTGCGCCCGTGCATGTGGATACTGACCTGCAGTCACATTCGCCACATAACAGACTTTTTGCTCAGTCCCTTTGGCAGAGTGAATGGTGATTAAAGTGACCACATCGGTATCAGACTGGCGTTCAATTTCAGAAATAGACACAGGATCGAGCACATATTCTTCTAAAAACTCACTTAACTGCGCATGCTTACCCGCCAGTTGTTGCACCAACTGAAAATCACCCTGACGACGATTCCAGTCTTTTTTATAGTTATCTGCCAATTGTTCCTGAATAGCTTCAATGCCTAAACCGACGCAAGCTGCAACTTCATGTCGTAAGACATCCATTTGCTTCATGATCAATAAAGTTTTTTCTGGCAAGCGTCCAAATTTTTCCAGCTTTTCAATCACCTGATCCATTGTCGGTTCAAGCAACAATTGCTGTGCCAACTTACTCGCACCGACATCGCCCACGCCATTCCATAAAGTGAGAAAACGCATCCACGCAATATCATCTAAAGGATTGGCAATAACGCGCAATAAACTAAGCAAGTCTTTTACATGCGCAGTTTCCAAGAGCTTCATGCCGCCAATAAAACGATACGGCACACTTGCCGCAATACAGGCAGCTTCAATATGTCGCGCTGCAAAACTCGAACGCACCAAGACCATGTGATCTGACCACGGCGCGCCTTGCAAGAAATGTCGCTCTTTAATATCAATCGCAATCCATTTGGCTTCATCAAATTCATTCGGGAAAATATGCATTTTGGGTTTGATGCCATCACCACGATGCGCCTGCAACCGTTTGTTATAGCGAATCTCACTTTGATCTAACAACCAATTGGACAGGTCTAAAATTTCCTGCGTAGAACGGTAATTTTGCTCTAATTTGAAAATTTGAGCATTGGGTACGCGCTCTGTGAAATGATGAATATTTTCAAAATCTGCACCACGGAAACCATAAATCGATTGTGCATCATCGCCCACACAAAACAAACTGACCCGATCTTTTAAAGGCTCAAGCAAAGCCCATTGCAAAGGATTGGTGTCCTGCATTTCATCGACCAGAAGATGCTGACAAATTGACGCGACATAATCGACCAGACCTTCCGACTGCGCCAATGCCGATGACACCACAGCCAAAATATCGTCATAATCGAGAAAGCCACGTGCACGTTTACGGCTTTCGTATTCCTGCATAATTTCAGCAATTTGATCTTTTAATGCCAAATATTCAGGCTGTTGCTTTTCTAAAGCCACACTCAGTTTTTGACGGGTATTCCGCGCAAAAGAATACAAATCACATAATTCTTGAGGCTTAGGCAACTGACTTGGATTTTTCTTATCATCTTTTCCGCGAATGAGGCGAAACATCATCAACTGATCATCACGATCAATAATAGAAAATTGTTCCAAGCCAAAAGCTTTAGGAATACGTCGTAACAAGTACATACAAAAAGTATGAAAGGTCGAAGCACGTAAGCCTTTGGCTTGCTCGCCCAGTGCCAACTCCACCCGTGCGACAATTTCACTCGCCGCACGGCGGGTAAAGGTCAAAATTTGAATTTGATTGGCTGGAATACCTTGATCAATCAAGTACGCTGCACGTGCCACAATGGTTTTGGTTTTGCCACAGCCTGCGCCAGCCAAGACCAGACTATGTTGATATGCTGTCGTGGCTGCTTGTTTTTGCTGGGGATTCAATTCATCAATTAGGCTGGCTAAACTCATAGTGACTCATCGTACTGGGTGGATGAATAGTTTAACAGATCGGTTTAGGAATAAACCCATGAATATAAATGGCTCGGTTCATGCCTAAACACATACTTTTACACAAGCTCTATTGTAGAGATGTGGATAAGTACATGCTTATCCACATTATTTCCAGCCCAATTCTATGGCAGTAATTTCGTTAATACGTGTCTGTTGTAGAGATTCAGGCATTTTACTTTTGCTTTGCGAAAGTGGCACATAACCCGCCATCAGTTCAGCCTGTCGTTGTGGGTACAATGGTTGCTGATTTGGGTCTGCATAACCAATCGGATAAATCGGTTGACCTGTGCTCAAATCATATTTATCTGTGGCACCAAAGGTATGCAGTAATTCATGCACCATCACCATGGTATTGCGCTCACTGTGTGCAGCAGAAGCAAATAAATTCACCGAGCCAATTTTACCTTTTTGCAAAGCGGTGGAATGTTTCAAAATTTGAGTTTGACTCGGATCATAATAATTCAGGTACAGCGTCACGGTTGCCGTACCATCACTGCTTTGTCGTTGCTGCCAAGCGTAAAAACGGAACTTTAAACTCCAAAGTACAGTATTAAGTAGTGATGCCTGCTCAGGCACTTTTGGTGGCAACTCCTTTAATTCTCGCCCCTGTTTGAAATAAAGCGCAATGGGTTGCCCACGATACTGCAAAGAAGCTTGTTTTAGATAGTCTTGAGCAGAATTTAAATTATTGATATTTAACGTATTGATATAGTTTTGGGTATTTGATCGTCCATCGGCATTGATTGGATGTAACAATACGATGATGGGCTTATTCCAGTCTTGATTCTGATCACGCCATGCATTGACTGCAACAACCAGTAAAACCAGCAATAAGCATAAAATTCGGATTTTTTTCCACATACTTTAAATATCTTTAGGCAATCACTTTACCAAGTTTAATCTTATTATCTTTAAACTCGACCCAGCCACCCGCAATTGCTAAAACTGCTTCCTCAAGAGAAGAGAATCCGTAAGGAACAATATCGAGCTCTGGATCCAAGCGCTTGATCGCATCAACTACTGAAGCAATACTTACCCAGTTATTTGCATGTGATACCTGTTTCAAAGCTTCTTGCGTCAATTTGATAATGGTCTTAAAAGTTCTTTTTCTTACCAACAATTGACTTCTAACTTCTTTAATTTCAAATAATTCTAACGATTTAATTAAGCCTGAAAATGTAGCTCTTTTATAATTTCTCGAATCAAAATCAGGCTTAACAACATTAATGTATTGATGAACAACCAAAAGGTTTGCCCAACCATGATCATCAGCTTTATCACGTATTGTTTTTAAAATTAGTGCAAGCACATCCTTATCAATTGTAATTTGACCTTGTGTCACCTGCTCATTTGTATTTTCTTTTAAATCTACAGTTTCACCATTGGTGAGGTTTTTCACATCAATGAAACGATCACAAGCGTTTACAAAAGATATTGGTGTTGTACCCTTACCAAAACCATGAACAAAAAGCCCTTTCTCTCGAATTTTCAAAGCAAGGGGAGTAAAGTCACTATCACTAGAAACTAAGCAGAAACCATCAAATATTCCCGAATACAATAGCTCCATAGCATCAATAACCATTGCAATATCAGTCGCATTTTTTGAAACCGTATAAGCATATTGTTGTACAGGTGTCATGCCACATTTAAGTGATATTTCATACCAGCCCTTTAGTGTTGGGTTGCTCCAATCACCATAAACTCGTTTGACACTTGCTATACCTGATTTGGCGATCTCTTCTAATACAACTTCAACATTCACCATGGATGTATTATCAGCATCAATTAATACTGCTATTTTCTTTGGATTAAGATTCACAAAACCTCTCTGTTTTTTATTTTTCACATTTCAAATTATATGATTTAAAAAAATGCTGACCGAAGCCAGCATTTTTATTTTGGGTGATTAAGCCTCAACCCATTTACCATCTTGGTAAACCAATGACCATTTGGTTTGTTTGCCTTCAGGCGTTTCCGAACCAATATATTGCGCTTGATTCTTACGGCTGAATTTCACTAATGTTGGATTACCCTCTGGGTCTGCATCAGGTGCTTGCAAAATAAATTGATATTTTGGATCAAGCTGTTCTGCAACAGTACGCAATTCCGCGACTTTCGGCGCACGGGTTTCACGTACTTTCGGGAACTTACTGGCTGCCAAAAACAAGCCTGCTGCACCATCACGCAACACAAAGAAATCATCGTGTTTGGTTGAGCGTAAATGTTCCATTTTAATTGGATCAACACGCGGTGGCGCAGGCTGACCATTCTTGAGTACTTTACGTGTGTTTTCACAACTGGTGCAGGCAAAATAAGGGCCAAAGCGACCTGTTTTCAACTGCATTTCGCCATCACACTTGTCGCACGGAATGGTTGGGCCATCATAGCCTTTAATTTTGAACTCGCCTTCTTCTAGCTCGAAACCTGCACAGTCTGGGTTATTCCCGCAAATATGCAGTTTACGACCACCATCAATCACGTAACTATCCATAGCCGTTTCGCAAATTGGGCAGCGTTTTTTAGACATCAAATCTGCAGTTTCAGCGGCATCATCATCCGACAATGCGGCAAGCGACTCGACAGGAGTCAGGTTCAAAGTTCCCTTGCAACGTTCTTTTGGTGGCAAGTTATAGCCTGAACATCCCAAGAAAACCCCTGTTGTACCTGTACGAATCTGCATTGGACGTGAACATTCTTTACAATGCACGGCATCAACTTCTACAGGGAGATTACGGCGCATGCCTTGTTCGCCCTGTGCATTGGTCAAACGCTGTTTGAAGTCACCATAAAAACTGTTGAGTAAGTCTTTCCAGTCACGTTCACCATCTGCAACCTTATCTAGCTGACCTTCCAAGTCTGCTGTAAAGTCGTAGTTCATCAGATTATTAAAACTTTCATCCAGGCGGTCTGTAACAATCTCGCCCATTTTTTCGGCATAAAGACGACGGTTTTCTAGTCTGACATAACCACGGTCTTGAATGGTCGAAATAATCGCAGCATAGGTCGATGGACGTCCAATACCTTTTTTCTCAAGCTCTTTCACCAAAGAGGCTTCGGTAAAACGCGCAGGCGGTTTGGTAAAGTGTTGTGATGGATCAAGCTTCTCTAATTTAAGAATTTCACCGACTTTAACTGCAGGCAGTAACACATCATCATCCGATTTGTTTTGCCCACGCACTTTGGTAAAGCCATCAAAAACTAGCGTACGACCTTTGGCTTTTAACTCGACACCATTGGCATCAACCAAAATGGTCGATGATAAATATTCGGCTGGTGTCATTTGGCAAGCGACGAACTGACGCCAAATCAGATCATATAAACGCTGTGCATCGCGCTCTACACCCACCAAACTGTCGCCTTTAAGCGCAACATTAGATGGACGAATCGCTTCGTGCGCTTCTTGTGCGCCTGCTTTATTGCCATAACGATTTGGTTTAGCAGGCAGATATTTTTGACCAAACTCCGCTTCAATATGCGTACGCACCATATTGACCGCGTCATCACTCAGGAAGGTCGAGTCTGTACGCATATAGGTGATAAAACCTGCCTCATACAAACGCTGTGCTAGCATCATGGTTTTCTTGACTGAAAAACCAAGACGGGTACTCGCAGCCTGTTGCAGCGTTGACGTGATATACGGCGCACTTGGGTTGACTTTGGTCGGCTTATCTTCACGTGCAGATACGGTGTATTGCGCATCTTTAATCAAGTTCAGTAAAGCATCGGTTTCAGCTTTGTTGCGTAACTTGAGGGTTTTACCCGCTTGCTTAACCGCTTCTAGACGAATGTCATCTTTTTCAGATTTAGTATCTGCAAAGACTTGCCAATATTCTTCGGGTACAAAGGCGCGAATTTCACGCTCGCGCTCCACAACCAGCTTCACCGCAACTGACTGCACTCGTCCTGCCGATAAACCACGGGCAATTTTTTCCCAGAGCAGTGGCGAAATCATAAAACCCACCACGCGATCTAAGAAACGACGTGCCTGTTGGGCATTGACTTTGTTGGTATCTAAACGCGCAGGATGCTTAAAGGCTTCTTGAATCGCATTTTTGGTAATTTCGTTAAACACCACACGTTGATAACGTGAGTCATCTCCACCAATGACTTCTTTTAAGTGCCACGCAATCGCTTCCCCTTCACGGTCCAAGTCCGTTGCGAGATAGACTTCATCGACCTGCGATGCCAGTTTTTTTAATTCAGCGACTACATTTTCTTTGCCTGGCAGCACTTCATAGTGTGCTTTCCAGTCATGTTCAGGATCAACCCCCATACGGTTGACTAATGCTTGTTGAGCTTTTTCAGCTTTCTGAGCCTCGGTCAGTTTGGTTCGGGTGGTGGTTTTCTTTTCTGTGGTTTTTGCGCCACCACTGGTTGGCAAATCACGCACGTGACCGACCGAAGACTTCACAATGTAGTCCGAACCAAGATATTTATTGATTGTTTTCGCTTTTGCAGGCGACTCCACAATCACTAAGGCACGTTTGTGACCAGCTTCAGATTTGGCTGCAGTGCTTTTGGATGTGGACCGAGGAGCGTTCGCCATAAGTAACCGTATTTCCTATTTAATGGTTTAAAAATTAACGTTCAGCCAAGCTATGTAAAAAGGCTTTCATCTCATCTAATTGAGTTGCGCGAAGATCGGCTTCTTCATCCCAATAGATTCCTACACAGTTTGCCTGCATATCAATAGCATAAATACCCTTTAATGCAATGGGTAAGTCTTGGAATTTATCATCACCATGTAGCAGCTCTAGCTTTTGATCTTTCACCAAAGCACGCATTAATGGTAGACGTGCATCGGCAATGAGTACGCTGTAATACGCCACCATACTGGCACGTGATTCCGTAGCTTTCGGAATTTTTGTCCAATCAGGTGCAACCACCAAACGAGAGTGTAGTCCCATTTTTCGGGCTTTTTCACGCATCAATCCTAAAGCTTTTTCTCTTGGGCTGACACGCAGACCAAAAATAGAGCCCATCACAAATATAATGATGGCAACGGCAACCCAAATTCCAGTATTTTCCATAGTACAACCTTTCTATTCTTATATTAGAGTTGCATAAGCACAATATAAAACGCAAGATTAAAATAAGCTGTGATTTATTTATTTCAAGTGTTTTAGTCTATCTGCCTACAAACAGCTTAAAATCGTCTTACGTGAAAAGGCATCATTTTCAAAACTTTAAATGGTTGATAAATGATGACTTAAATCAGTCGTATCGATAAAAAACTATCTTGCAGATGGGTTTTAAATCGACTCATGCCATTAATCGAAAAATTCTAAAACTTAGCTTAAAAACATCTCATGACTATATAGCACTTCATGTCCATTCCAATAAATATAGCCTTTTTCAATCAGTTCTTTGAGCAATAAACGAATATCAGACTTTGGAAACAACCGCTCTAGTAAATCACGCAATTCATAAATATCTTTCGGTTTTTCACCTTTTAGCTCACGTAACTTTTTGGCAACTTCCCATTGCACAGGGTCAATTTGGCTAAAGTTTTTAAATAAACTGTGCTGAGGATGTACCTCTGCGGCTTCAGTTTGCGCCACGATTGTAGAAGTGACTGTCGCCTCTTGCGTAGATTCTTCCACAGCATCCAAGTCAAGTTGAACCCACTGCTTCAGTACTTTTTTACGAAAGCTAATTTGCTCATCCACCCGCTTTACAATTTTCAGGTTCATCAACATACCAACCACATGCTGCACTTTGTCGGCCTCAAGTTGCAAAATATTGGCAATCGAGTTTTTTAAAGCCTCTACGTTAGTTGGCTTGCCTGACATTTTTGCCAACGCATCACAATACTTTTTTACCAACAGCAATTCAGGTTTGTTGCGAATTGCCATTGGGCTTGGTAAACGATTTTTGCTTTTCCCAGACTGCATTTCAGGCTGAATATGAATCAGGTGACAGGCAATTTCAGATGCTTGCAACATTTCCATTAAAATCTGAATACTATCAGCCGCAGAAATCACTTCAACTTGTGTTTCTGGCTCTAGCAGTGCCATCAGTTGCCCCACCACCACCGCATATTCAAACTCTTTAAACTCTGCGCGCGGGCTGTCTAAAATCATAAGCTGACCGGTACTGATCCAGCCAGCCAACTCAGTTAAATCCTGCAAGTTATATTCAAATTTTCCTGCACAATTAAACAGATACACACTCGGATGATGCTCAATAATTTCTCGCAACAAAGTCGCGGTAGGCTGGTTGTTTTCAAGGTCAAGTAACACAACTTTAAAGGACATAAACTTTAGCGGACACAATAGGGTTTAAAAGATTCAGGCACAGCAGCCGAGCATTACAGCGGGAAGTACAGCAAAGGTCAAATTAAAATCAGCACGGAAACCAATACCGTTGATTAAGTACGATTGATTAATAGTGTGGTGGGCGATTGGTCATCGGGTCAAATGGTGCAATCCCATCCGACAAATCTGCCGACTCTACCCGCTGATATAACAACTGCATTTGTTTCTTTAAATCAGCAATTTCCAGACTTTGATGAACCACTTGTTCATTCAATTGCTCAACTAAATCGTCCAAAAATGCAATTCGCACTTGCAAATCTTCAATGGGTGCGGAAAATGACGCCTGATCATCTATACTTTGTTTAGTCATTTCAAATCCTCATTTGAGATTTTTTAGGAAACACTATGGCCTATATTACTTTAAGGGATGTCCAACTTGCATTTGGTGGACCTGCCTTGCTCGACGGCGCGAATTTTAACCTAGAACGTGGCGAACGAGTGTGTTTGATTGGCCGTAATGGAGAAGGTAAGTCTACTCTACTTAAACTGATTGAAGGAAGTTTACTGCCCGATGCAGGTGAAGTGTCTATTCAAAATGGCATCACCATTGCCATGTTGGCGCAAGATGTGCCCATGGATTCAGGCAAAGTCGCCGATATTGTTGCTGATGGTGCAGGCGAAGCTGCTGCAGTATTAAAAGCCTATCACGAAGCCAGTGATGCCTGTGTATTGGGCGATATGGATGCCTGTGACCGTATGGGGAACTTGCAACACAAGCTAGATCAGCTAGATGGCTGGGCACTGGAAAATAAGGTCAGTGCCATTTTAAGTAAAATGGGACTTGATCCAAATGCCGACTTGGCCGATTTATCGGGTGGACGTAAACGTCGTGTGTTGTTGGCACGTGCCCTACTCACCCAACCTGACGTATTGTTGCTAGATGAGCCGACCAACCACTTAGATGTGGAAAGTATTGAATGGCTAGAAAAATTTTTACTCGATCAAAATAATTTAACTCTACTGTTTATTTCGCATGACCGTGCTTTTGTCGATAGTATCGCCACCCGCATTGTCGAGTTAGATCGTGGTGTATTACGCAGCTACGAAGGCAACTATTCGCGTTATTTAGATTTAAAAGCGCAGCAACTTGAAGCTGAAGAAAAACAAAATGCGCTGTTTGATAAAAAACTGGCCGAAGAAGAAGCATGGATTCGTCAAGGCATTAAAGCACGTCGTACACGTAACGAAGGACGTGTGCGTGCCTTAAAAGCCTTACGTGAAGAGTCCAAAGCGCGTCGCTTCCAACAAGGCAAAGTCAATATGGCAGCGCAGGAAGCCAATCGCTCAGGTAAACTGGTCTTTGATATTGAACATTTACAAGTGGCCTTTGGCAATCAAGCTCCAATTATCAAAGAATTTTCAACATTGGTATTACGTGGCGACCGTATTGGTTTAGTTGGTGATAACGGTGTCGGTAAAACCACTCTGATTAAAGCCATTTTAGGTGAAATTGAGCATGGCGGCTCTGTCAAAACAGGAACACAACTGGAAATTGCCTATTTTGACCAATTGCGTAACGTCTTGGATTTGGAAAAGTCGGTCAAAGATAACGTGTCTGAAGGTTCAGATTTTGTTGATGTGAACGGACAACGTCGTCATATCTATAGTTATTTACAAGACTTTTTATTCTCACCAGAACGTGCGCGCACGCCTGTTAAAGCCTTGTCTGGCGGTGAACGCAACCGTATTTTACTGGCAAAATTATTACTCAAACCATCTAACCTGATAGTGATGGATGAGCCGACCAACGACTTGGATATGGTCACTTTAGAATTGCTTGAGGAAATGCTCAGCGACTATAAAGGCACCTTATTGCTGATTTCACACGACCGTGCCTTTATGGACAACGTGGTGACTTCAACTTGGGTATTTGATGGCAAAGGCAATATTGATGAATATATTGGCGGCTATCAGGACTATTTGCAGCAACGCCCAGACCAAACTGTGGTTGATCAAAAAAGTGATGTTAAAAAAGCCGTTGCCAAAGCCGAAGCGGCTGCAGCAGCACCAACGGCTAAAAAAGTAAAATTGAGCTACAAAGATCAACGTGCTTTAGAGCAGTTGCCAGGTGAAATTGAAGCACTGGAACAGGAACAAACCGAATTGGCTGAAAAACTGGCGGATGGTTCTTGGTTTGTAACAGATGCCAATGCAGCCACCAAAGCCTCACAGCGTTTGGCTGAAATTGATGAAGAACTGCTGGAAAAACTGGAGCGTTGGGACGAACTGGAAAACTTGGCGAATGGTAACTAGGGTCTATTGACACTTCGTCTACGCTTGTCCTGAAAGACTTCGCAAAACCGTTTTAAGCATCTTTCCCATTGGACGGATGCTTTTAAATTTTAAAATCGGTTCGTGCTAAACTGCAACGATACAACACTTTACACGGTCATTATGAGTCAACACACTGAATATCAACCAGGCGAATTTCAATGGTCTTTCCTGTTGCCAAAATATTGGGGCATCTGGATTGGCATTGTCTGCCTGATGATTTTAGCCATTTTGCCGTGGGCGATTCAGTATCGTTTGGCGCAGCTTTTAGGCAATCTTGCCTTTAACAGCATGAAGTCACGTCGCGTAACTACGTTACGCAATTTGGAAGTGTGTTTTCCTGAATGGAGCGAGGCTGAAGTACATGAAAATGCTCGCCAAGTCTTTGTTGATCAAATGCTGGGCGTATTTGAAACCTTAAATGCATGGTACTGTCCACAGTGGTTTAAAGGACGCACTCAGGTTGAAGGTTTAGAACATATTCAGCAAGCCCAAGCAGATGGTCGCGGGGTTTTATTGTTAGGCACACATTCTACTCTGCTAGATGCAGGTGGCTATGTCTGTGCACAATATTTTGACCCCGATGTGGTCTATCGTCCACAAAACAATCCCTTACTGGACATGCTGATTTACCGTTGTCGCGCCACCATTTACGGTCATCAAATTGACCACGATGACATGCGTGGTTTAATCCGCCACTTAAAAAATGGTCGTGCCATTTGGTATAGCCCAGATCAGGACTTTGGTTTAAAACAAGGTGTTATGGCGCCATTTTTTGGCGTGCCTGCTGCGACAGTTACAGCGCATCGTCGTTTACTTAAAATGACCAAAGCCGCAGCAATTCCGTTATATTTTTACCGTACAGGTGAGCTTTCCAACCCTCAATATAAAGTCTTGATTGAACCTGAACTGCTGGATTTCCCAAGCGCAGATGAAGTTGCAGATGCAACGCGCACCAATTTCATTATTGAGCAGCAATTACGGATCGCTCCTACCCAATATATGTGGTTTCATCGTCGGTTTAAGAGCCGCCCCGAAGGTTATGACAGTATTTACTAATCTGTACGGCAGAAGGAAAGATTCATGAAAGTCATGCAGTTATTACCCGAATTAAACAGTGGCGGTGTAGAACGCGGTACGCTCGAAATCGCCCGAGCCTTGGTCGCTCAAGGACATACGTCATTGGTGGTGTCGAATGGCGGACGGATGGTTAACCAACTCGAAGCTGAAGGTTCCACTCATTTAAAGTTAGCCATCCACAAAAAATCATTATCAAGCTTGTGGCAAATCCGTCCTTTACGCCAACTGATTATGCAACATCAACCTGATATTGTGCATGTACGTTCCCGCGTACCTGCATGGCTAACTCATTTTTCCCTAAAAGGTATTCCAGCCGAAAAACGTCCACACTTAATTTCAACTGTACATGGTTTTTATTCAGTTAACCGTTACAGCCAAATTATGACCCAAGCGGAAAAAGTGATCGCAGTTTCTGACAGTGTAGTCAAATACATTCGTGATCATTATCAAAACTGTCCACCTGAAGATATTGTCCGTATTTATCGTGGAATTGACCCTGCTGCATTTCCGCACGGGTATCAACCTTCGGCACAATGGATGCAACAAACCTATCAAGATTTCCCAGAACTTGAACATAAGTTTTTAATTTGTTTGCCGGGACGTATCACCCGCTTAAAAGGTCATGAAACATTGATTGATCTAATTGCGAAATTAAAAACCCAGTATCCACAGATTCATGCTGTTGTTGTAGGCGGTGCAGATGTTAAAAAAGCAGCTTATTTACAGGAACTGGAACGCAATATTCGGGATAAACATCTGACCGAAGCGATAACCTTTGTTGGACACCGTTCTGACATTCGCGAGTGGCTTGCGTTTAGCGATATTGTACTTTCACTTTCCAATCAGGCGGAAACCTTTGGACGCACTGCACTTGAGGCTTTATCTGTAGGAACACCTGTGATTGGCTGGAACCGTGGTGGTGTGGCTGAAATTTTGTCACAACTGTATCCGCAAGGGCTCATCGCAGCAGATGACCAAGTGGCTTTATTCAATGCAGTGCAATTGCATCTGGAAATACCGCACAGTGTCACCCCTGTTGAATTGTTCAGCTTGGCAGATATGTGTCATCAAACCTTAGATTTATATCAGCAAGTTTTGCAGTCAAAACACACCTAAAGCCTTAAAACTGAATCGAGCTGATTGAAATTTAATTTGTTTAAAAACAATGAGAATGAAAAAATAAGCCCTAAAAAATCATCGCCCGAGTTCTACATCCTGTAAAACTCGGGCTCATGAGGTTGTGCTTTCAAAACTTATTGTTATTTTATTGTATGGCGTTCCTTACCTACATCATATCCTTGATGTTTATCCCTCAGCGTCGTCTTCCTTAATGGGATATTCCGTTCCCGAGTCCTTGTGCTGATGAATTAATCTTAACCAGATCAGTCAGAATAAACCATGCGTCATGTGCCTAAATCCGTGTAAGCCATTTCGTACACTTTTCGTTTAATTTCTAAACCGATTTATCCTGTGCTTTATACGGTTGTGCAATTTCATCGGTCACCAGTTTTTCTTCTTGCTCTGCTTTTTCAATCCCATCCTGAATCGCCTGTTGTGCTTCCTGCTCATCGGCATCGGTTTGCGGCAGTTCTTCCTGAATTCGATCAAACACCCGCCCAGTTTGCAATACCACATACACAGGAAAATGATCTGAACCAATATGTGCTAAACGCTGCATATCTACCAATGCAAAATCTGTACTATGAAATACATGGTCTAATGACCAACGCAGTAAAGGATAATCGGCATGAAAGGTATTGATATAGTGCCGCCCTACGCGCGGGTCGAGCAAGCCACTGATTCTTTGAAACAAGCGCGTAGTCCGCGACCACGCCACATCGTTTAAATCACCCATTACGATACAGCTTTCATCTAAATCTTTGATTTGATCTCCTACAATCAACAATTCGGCATCTCTTAAAACTGAATCTTTGGCTTCGGTAGGACTTGGTGGTTTAGGATGCAAACAATACAACTGTACAGGCTGCCCCGAAGGCAAAATCACACTGGTATGAATGGATGGAATTTCATCGCTGAGAATAAATTTGATCTCACTGTCTTTTAATGGCAAACGGCTATACAAATGCATGCCATATAAATTATCTAAAGGTGCAGCGACCCGATAAGGATAATCGGCTTCAATCACAGACAAGGCTTTCTGCCAAGCCAAATCAGATTCTAGGGTCAACACCAAATCTGGTTTTAAGGCTTGAATATGTTCAATTAAAAGATGATATTTTTGATTTGGTGTCAGAACATTGGACACGATTAATGAAATTTGTTTTTCAGGATTTAGCTGTTCTGGACGAACTTGTTTGACCTGTTTTTTCCACAGCAAGGTGTAGGGCAAGACCATTTTTAACTGATAAGCCAAAGCTGCAATCAGCCCAATTAAAATCACTTGGCTAGACACATCCCACGTCTGCTCCCAAATCAGTAGCAAAACAAAGGCAATGATGCCCAAAACCAAGATCTGTAAACGTGGAAAATCTGCGCCCCGAATCCACCATTCATCACGCGGAATCAGTGACCAAAAACTTAACCAAATGACTAATATTGCAAGCCCTTCTACCCAAATCATCTTGCTTTACTCTTTTGTATTTTTTGTCGTTTTTACATGAAAACCAAAGTTATCAATTTTGTATGTAACACAAACAAGAGATTTCACTCAATAATACTCATGTTTTGTTCATGTAATGCTTGCAGTTGCGTCCCCTTTTGATAGACTTATATTCCTTTATTGTTTTTTAACGCACCGAGGCAAAGTGACATGAAAGTAGGTCTGGTCGGTTGGCGCGGGATGGTGGGTTCCGTCCTTATGCAACGTATGGTTCAAGAAAATGATTTTGCTCATTTTGAGCCATTCTATTTCTCTACCAGTAATGCTGGCGGTGAAGCACCAGCGTTTGGTGGTAAGACTGCCCCAGCACTTATGGATGCAACAGATATTGAAAGTCTGAAGCAAATGGATGTCATTATTACCTGTCAAGGTGGTGATTACACTTCTGCCGTTTTCCCGAAGCTTAAAGCTGAAGGTTGGAATGGTTACTGGATTGATGCTGCATCTACCCTGCGTATGGATGATGAAGCGATTATCGTACTTGATCCAGTCAACATGAATGTCATTAAAGATGGCTTGGTGAATGGCACCAAAACATTTGTGGGCGGTAACTGTACTGTTTCACTCATGTTGATGGGCTTGGGTTCATTATTCCAAAACAATTTGGTGGAATGGGCAACTTCAATGACCTATCAAGCAGCTTCTGGTGCAGGTGCGCAAAACATGCGTGAGCTGATCACAGGCATGGGCTACTTGTATAACAACACCAAAGACTTGTTGGATGACCCACGTTCACCAATTTTAGACATCGACTCTAAAATTGCCGAATTACAACGCGGCGAAGGTTTCCCATCGGCAAACTTTGGTGTGCCTTTAGCGGGTTCTCTCATTCCATATATCGACAAACAGCTTGAAAGCGGTCAGTCAAAAGAAGAATGGAAAGGTCAGGTTGAAACCAACAAGATTTTAGGCAATCAGCAGATTGTTCCTATTGATGGTCACTGTGTACGTATTGGTGCAATGCGTTGTCACTCTCAGGCAATCACATTGAAGCTGAAAAAAGACGTTCCATTGAACGAAATTGAAGATATGATTCGTCAATCAAGCCAATGGGCAAAAGTGGTACCAAATACACGCGAAGCATCAATGACCGATCTTACCCCAGTTGCAGTTACAGGGACTTTAACAGTACCTGTTGGTCGTTTACGCAAAATGAACATGGGTAAAGAGTACCTTGGTGCATTCACTGTAGGTGACCAATTACTTTGGGGTGCAGCAGAGCCATTACGTCGCATGTTACGCATCTTAATTGATTACAAAAATGCTTAAGCCTCGTCTTGAGCACTGAATCATTTTGGATTCTGTGATCAAACTCAACAAGCCAGTCAAATTTGACTGGCTTTTTTATGTAATCAACGTGTTAATATTTTACAATCGACATACAACTCGCTACTCTATCCTTTTCGCCTTGCGATAAATGACCGAGCTAACAATTAAGATGACTGTATATAACAAATTAAAGATCGCCATTTTATCTATTTTGGCTTCACAGCAAATGTATGCAATGAATGTTGACCCGATTCAAATTCAGTCAACAACTGGGGAATTGCTCTATGCCGAAATCAACTTTCGTCAATCGAATGTGAATGAAGCGATTGATGTCAGTTTAGCTACGGCAGAAGATCTGATGTCGATTGGTGCGAGTCACCGTCCGCCTGGTCATCTTAACTTTTTTACACGTCGTAACAGCAATGGTACAGGGGTTATCACCATTACCTCATCTCGACCTCTAACCGAGTCTGAGTTGAATATTGTGGTCAAAATTAAAGAAGGTAATGCAACTCGCCTGCAACATATTCGTACACCATTAAAACGCAGTGCACCTGCGCCATTGGCCGCTATGCAACGCAGTAATGAACAAGCTTTAATGCCTGTTATGATTGTCAATGAGCAAGATATTGCTTTAAATTTACCTGTAAGTACGGCCTATCAGGTTGAAACACCCAAAGCAATTGAACAACAGGCTTTTGAAGCACCGCTAACCATTAAACGCAATACACCGCCTGCGTTAAACCATCAAGCAGTAACAGTGATTCAAACTGCGCCAAGCCGTAGCGCAGCGAGTGAAAATACGACTGTTGCTGCTCCAAAAGCAGCGCCAGCAAAAACAAATAACAACCCAACACCGACAGCATCTACAGCGACTACGTCAGTCACTGCACAACAATCGGCTGATCCATTGGTACAAAAATTTGCTGAACAGCAACGCACGAAGCAACTGGCACAAACTCAGCCTGCTGCTGCCGTGAAAAAGCCTGCACAAACAGCGGCTGCACAGGCTAAACCAAGCCCTGCCACAGCCATGCCTGCAGTCAATACCCAACACGTGGTGCAATCGAATGAATCATTATGGGCAATTGCCTCACGCATTGCGGGTGAAAATAACCGCCCTGTTGCTGAAGTGATGCAGCAAATTAAAGCCAATAATGAGCATGCTTTTATTCAAGGCGATGCCAATCGTTTGCGTCGTGGTGCGACCTTAAATTTACATGCACAAGCTAACTCTAAAACAGAGAAAAAAGCCGCAATTCCAAAACCAGAAACGGCCAGTGCACCACAATCAGGCAAAGCCAAATATCGTTTAAATCAAGCAGAAATGAGCCTCGTGGCAGAGAATCAACAGGACTCCACCCACGGTTCTGCCAAGAAGAACACACAATCCACACAAACTTCGGGTGACTTGTCATTAAAAGTTATGACATCCCGTGAGAAAACCGTTAAATTACAGAGAAACGTAACAGAATTAGAATTGGCATTACGTCAGAAGGATCACAGAATTCAATTACTCAACGCGCGCCTTGCTGAACTGCAACAACAATTGCAAAAACAACAAGCCGCAAATAAGCCAAAACACTAAATGTTACACACAATGATTTTTTTGGGATAAGGTCAAACAGGGACCACATCCTCAAGGGGTATAAACATGCTGATTTATGTGATTCCGTTTATTTTATTACTGGTGATCGCAATTTTCTTGAAAAAGCGTGAAGCAAGTAAAGAAGCCGAACCAAGCAACAAGAAAACAGCAGCGCCAGCCAAAACCAGTGGCAAGAAAACCACAACTACCAAAAAAGTTGCCCAGAAATCGGTGGTGGTTGAAGAGGTTGTTCCAACTCCACAACACTCTACCCCTGTACCTGTTAAAATTCAGACAAATATTGAAAATCTGATTAAGGAACGCAATTTCTTTGCTGCGGAAGCACAGATCAACCAGGCCTTAAAACGTGATAATTCTTTACACGGTCTGTATTTATTCTTGCTCGACATTCATTTACAGCAAAAAGATGAGTTTGCGATTGATCAATTACTCAATCATATACGCGCTTTGGGCCTTGATGATATTTTGGTTCAAGCAGAAGCTCAAAAACAAGTATTTGATGAGCAAAACAACAAAGCAATTGATGGGATTGATTTTCAACCAACGACTCCAGCGGATTTAGAATCGGCTCCTGTTGAACAAAAATCAACTGCTGATTTTGATGCCCTCATACAATCAAAAGATGATATCTCTTCTGATAGCTCTTCTTTTGACCAGTTACAGCACGAACTAACTTCAAATAAAACAGCAGCACCTGAAGCAGCTTTAGAATTTGATACCTCATCGTTAAATTTCAGCCCTGCTGCTGCACCTGTAGAAAAAGCAGCTGAGCCTGAAGTAAAAGCAGAACCTGCTGCTTTAGACTTTAATTTTTCTGTAGATACTGCACCAGCAACAGAGAAAACTGAAACACCCGCAATTACTCCTGAGCCAAGTACAAGTGCTACAGAAGCAGCCCAACCGCTTGAGTTTTCTTTTGATTTAGAACCGAATAAAACTGAAATAGTAGCATCTGAAACACCAGCAAATGCACCTGCTACAACTGAAGCCCCAAGTTTAGACTTTGACTTTTCAACAACAGAAACCCCTGCGACTGTTGAAGCAAAAACTGAACCTGCAACACCTGATTTTAATTTCACATTTGACAATACGCCTGCTGCGGAAACCAATCTTCAACCTACAACTGAACCAGAAATCATTGCTGCACCAAGTATTGCACTTGAACCTGCTGCAACCGTTGTCAGCACAGATGTTGATCTGAATGATCCATTGGTGAAATCATTCCCAGACTTATCTCAAGTGGATGAAATTCAGTTGAACTTAGACTTAGCGAGCCAATATGTAGAGTTGGGCGCTTATGATGCTGCGAAAGCTTTACTTAGCGAACAAGGCGCAAATTATTCTGCTGAACAACGCCAACGTGCCGATCAGTTACTGAATCAAATCGCTTCTTAATTCAAATCAGATTAAGATAAAGCAGTCATTCTTGGCTGCTTTTTTTATGATGAAAAAAATTGCGTTAATCTATATGGGCGGCACTTTTGGCTGTGTCGGTGAACCACTAAGCCCAATGCCTGCGGAGCAATTTCTGCCACGCTTGGCACAGGTCTTACCCCTAAATTTAGAGATTGAATGCTTTGTTGCCCCTGTCATTAAAGACAGTAGTGCCTGCACAGCCGCAGACTGGTTACAGCTCATTCAATATATTCAAAAATTACAACACGATGATTTTCAACATTTCGTTATTTTACATGGCACCGACACCCTCAGCTATGCCAGCGCAGTCTTGGCACGTTTTTTAGCGCAAAGTACCCATGTCATTCTCACGGGTAGCCAATATCCCTTACTCAATGCACAAGGCACAGATACCCGTGAATTTAGTGATGCCTTGGACAACCTAAATTTTGCTTTACAACAGATTCATCAAGTGACTCAGGGAGTATATCTGGCCTTCCATCAGCAACTGATTCATGCCGCAACGGCACTGAAACAACACACCACCGAGTTAAATGCATTTACAGGTCAGTCTGCTTTGGTTTACACGGAGAACAAATCGCAGAATGAGCCAGCATTCAACATTAGCACTCAACATATTGAAAAAGCCCAGCACTTTAACTGCCTGAACTGGATGTTACAGCCAATTGCCATTTCCGCTTTGGTCGATAATTTAAAAGCCTTACAGCAACAGCCACCACACTGCCTCATTTTACAGAGTTATGGTACAGGCAATATGGCCGTCAATGCCGAAGTGATTGAGTTAATTCAGGCCTTACAAGCTCAACAATGTGCCGTGATTCTCACCACCCAAGTCACTTTTGGTGGCATGCAACAACGCTATGCGATCAGCCAGTGGTTACAGGACAGTAAAATTTTAATCAGTGATTGCCAAAGTCACGCAGATCTTTATGCCAAAGCCTTAAAAATGTATTTACAATACGACAGCCTTGCACAGTGGTATGCGCATTGGCAGTCTTCAGTGTGATTTGAGGTGATTATGCAGCGTTTTGCAATCGGAATTGAGTTTTGTGGCATTCGGTATCGGGGTTGGCAAACCCAGCAAGCAGGCGTACCTAGTGTGCAGGAAACCATTGAAAAAGTTCTGAGCAAAATTGCCGATGAACCCATTATTTTACATGGTGCAGGACGTACCGATGCAGGCGTGCATGCAACCAATATGGTGGCACATTTTGATACGCATGCCATTCGCCCTGAACGCGGTTGGTTGATGGGTGCCAACAGCCAACTACCCAAAGACATTGCAATTCAATGGATTAAAACGATGGATATGGACTTCCATGCTCGTTTTAAGGCTCAGGCACGGCGTTATCGCTATGTCGTGTATAACAATCCACAACGCCCTGCCTTGCTGCACAAACAAGTCACTCACGCTTATTATCCCTTAGATGTCGATAAAATGATTGCGGCTGCGCAGAAATTTGAAGGGACACATAATTTTGAAAGCTTTCGTGCCGCAGCGTGTCAGTCCAATCAGCCTGTCCGTCGTGTCAGCCATTGCCGCTTAATTCGTCACGGCAATTATTTAGTGTTAGATATTCAAGCCGATGGTTTTTTGCATCACATGGTTCGCAATATCATGGGTTGTCTATTGGAGATTGGACAAGGTTTATATGACATTGCGCATATTGACCAAATTTTTGCAGCTCAAGACCGTAAAGCAGCAGGAATTACCGCCCCACCCGATGGCTTGTATTTTATTCAGGCACACTATCCTGAACAGTTTGATTTACCGAAAGTTCCCTTAGGGCCACATTGGTTAAATATGCCGGAATAATTTAATCCCTTCCGACCTCCCTTTTCCAAAGAGAGGAGCTCCATTTCGAGGCTTTAAAACGAAAGTCCCCCTTTGAAAAAGGGGGATTTAGGGGGATTCTGTTTAGGAAAGGTTTTAAATTTTCAAACTTAACGCTGCTTGCGCTTTCTATATTCCACTGGGGTTTCATTGGTCCAGCGTTTAAAGGCACGATAGAACGTACTTGGCTCTGAAAAACCCGTTAAGTACACAATCCGCTCCACGCTTTCATTGGTATTCGATAATAATCGTTTAGCCAAACGACATCGATAATCGGACAGAATTTGCTGAAAACTGGTATTGGCTTCGCTCAATTGGGTACGCAAACGGCGTGGCGTGATATTCAATTGCGCCGCTACTGTTTCCAATGTCGTTTCACCGCTTTCTAAAGTTGAACCAATGGCACGGCGTACTTCACCAACCAAGTCATAACGCGCCAGCTCCTGCAGCTTTTCCAATGCCAACTGTTCGTGTAATTGCAATAACTCAGGTTCTGCCTGCCATAGTGGATAATCCAAAATACTCGGATCAAAATACAAACGCGTTTCTTTCTGCCCCAAACTCACAGGACATTCAAAGACACGGAAATATTCATCATCTGCAGCACCATCACTAAAGTTAAAGTCAATATAAATAGGCTGAAAACGACCTTCGGTAATGAATTTAAAGAAGCGTAAAACACCCGACATGGCGCATTCAGAAAAATGACGATTGACGATATTTTCTGACCACGGCTGCACGCCATTGGTTAAATAGCAGCGTCCATCTTCCACCACCAATTTGGCATCAAAAGCATCACTAATCAGGCGTTGATAAGCCAAAGCACGTTTTAGGCCTTCACCAAAGTTTTCTGAAGAAATAAACAAATGTTCAATCACTTGCCCGCGATAAAGTGGCAAATGCTCCCCCAGATGTAAACCAATATCAGGGTCTTTACTGACTTCCTCAGCCGCAACCCAAAACGCATATTGTGCATTTAAAGGCGTACGCTCATTGGCTTCGACCTGATTTAAGGCCACACCTGCTTTTGTTAAAATATCTTCGGTTGGCAACCCCGCACGACGAATCGCTTGGTAGCCTAAACGCAATACAACCGATGCATCAGTTAGCTGACCCACGCAAAAACCTTCCTTGTATGTACTTCATTTATACTTAAAAAGATTGAAATTAGATTAACTGCGATTGACCGAACTGACAACCTACCCAAGCCCATTTTTACAGAAAAAGTATAAACCGATGATTCGCTTATTTTACTAACAGATGCGCTGTGTATAGGGTAAAGCATCTTGTTTTTTTCAGAAAAATTGCCTATAATTTGCGCCTTTCCAATTTGATACTCAGGTAGGCTATGGCCAATAAAGAGGAACTCATCGAGTTCGAAGGCGTTGTCACCGAAACGCTTCCTAATACTATGTTTCGTGTACGTTTAGAAAACGGTCATGAAGTGATTGCTCACATTTCTGGTAAAATGCGTAAACACTATATTCGTATTTTAACAGGCGACAGTGTGAAAGTTGAAATGACCCCTTACGACTTAACCAAGGGTCGCATCACTTACCGCGCACGCTAAGTTTTAGAGTAAGCTAAAGCCACTTTCGGAGTGGCTTTTTTACGTTCACTTAAAAAAATTCTGTTTAGCCTTTAATTCGTCCCCGCCGCTTATCGAATCACCACATTCTTTTCTTGCATTGCCTTCTACAATAAAGTTTTGAGCAAGGGAGAAAAAGCATGTTATTTCGATCCTGCGTTGCTTGTATAACAGGTCTTTTTGCGCTCAGTTTAGTGGCGTGTAGTAGTAATCCACCGCATTCCACTTTAAACCGCGATGCGTATTTACAGCAATTTATTGGTCAATCTAGCCAATATATCCTGACCCATTTGCAATTAAGCCAAATTGGCTATCAACAGCTTGGTACAGCTCAAGCTACCCCTCAATTGCTACATTACCGTATCATTCGTCCTGTACGTGTTCCGATCCCTATGGCGCAGCATCCCACTACAGGTATTGGTGCTGTTCCGTTAAATATCGGTATCCCGAGTCATGAAAGTTACGATGTTGCACTGACTTGTGATTTGTATTTTCGCCTACAGCAGGGTATTGCTACCGCAGTGTATGTTTCGGGACAACGCTGTTAAGTCTCCTAGCTAAAACACTCTGAAAGTACAAAACCAATAAAAAAACGCAGCCCGAAGACTGCGTTTAATGATTTGATTTTGAGCTGTAAGCGATAGGTTAAATCGCTTAAATTTTTAGTTGAGTGCCGTAACGACTGCTTGACCCATTTCAACAGTACCAACTTTATTCATGCCTTCAGACATAATATCGGCAGTACGTAAACCTTGATCTAATACATTGCCTACTGCATCTTCAATGGCTTTTGCTGCCGCTTCTTCGCGGAAGGTGTAACGTAACATCATTGCCACAGAAAGAATGGTTGCCAATGGGTTTGCCAAGTTTTGACCTGCGATATCTGGCGCTGAACCATGGCAAGGCTCATACATACCTTTGCCATTTTCGTCTAAAGATGCAGATGGCAACATACCAATAGAACCTGTCAACATCGCCGCTTCATCAGACAAGATGTCACCAAACAAGTTACCTGTCACCAATACGTCAAATTGTTTTGGCGCGCGTACCAATTGCATCGCTGCGTTATCGACATACATGTGCGACAAGTTGATTTCTGGGTACTGCTCTGCATGTAACTGAGTCACAGTTTGCTTCCACAATTCAGTCACTTCCAGTACGTTGGCTTTATCTACCGAACATACTTTACCACCACGCAATTTCGCCATTTCAAACGCTACTTTTGCAATGCGTTTGATTTCTGACTCAGCATATACGTCGGTGTTAAAACCTTGTTTTTCACCGTTTTCTAATTCACGAATACCACGTGGCTGACCGAAATAGATACCACCCGTCAATTCACGCACGATTAAGATATCTAAGCCCGATACAATTTCAGGTTTTAAGCTTGAAGCATCTGCCAATTGTGGATACAAAATTGCAGGACGTAAGTTCGCAAATAAATTGAGTTCTGAACGCAATTTTAACAAACCACGCTCTGGACGGATTGAGCGCTCAATGTTGTCCCATTTTGGACCACCAACTGCACCCAATAAAATTGCATCGGCTTTTTTCGCTTGCTCAGATGTCACTGCTGGGTACGGTTCGCCATGTGCATCAATTGCAGAACCACCCAATAAACCTTGTTCCCAAGTCAAACCCAAATTGAATTTTTCATTGACACGTGTCAGCACTTGTTCAGCAGCTTTCACAATTTCTGGACCAATGCCGTCACCAGCTAAAATCAAAATATGTTTTGACATGAGAGTTTCCATTGTTCATGACAGTCAAAGACTGTGGGATTAAATTTTTTGTTCTACAAACTCACCCAAGCCATTTAAGACATTGTAGGGTTTGCAAAAACGTCGAATGGTTTTGCTGTTTTGCACCAAATCTACACATAAAGGATCTGGCGCAGACACATTTAATAAGCTGCCTTTAGTACGACTTCGATCACGATACATTCTAAAGGTATATTTTTGCTTGGCATTAAACTTATGAATTACATGCAGTTTTTCTGCACGATCTTTAGAAATGGGATAAAAGCGAATCACCAATTCATGTTGTTTAGGCGGTACAGATAAATACAAGGCATTGGATTTATTTAAGGATGATTCCTGTAAACGCACTAAACCCTCCTGAATGGCAGCACGTGTAACACGATGTTTTTCTGCATCGACAATTGTGACCGTATTTAAACGCTCAAACTCACAATCATCTGTACCCGCACAGTAAATCAGTGCATTGGATTTGCTTTGTTCAGTTTCTTTCACCTGTTTAATGCGTGCTGTATTCCACGTTTGGCATGCGCTTAGCGTGGAGATACATAATCCAATGACAGCAAGCCGACCGAAAATTTTAGTCATTGTTCGCGCCCAACCTCACCTGTTAGATACAAAATATAAAAATTATTATGTGCCGATGTTAGCAAGAGTTAGGCAGCGATGCTATGACAAATTTCAGCGAATTTATGCCTGAATTTCGGCAAAAACCCATGGACGCGACTGCTTAGTTTTCTCTTCATAAGCACGAATGTCATCGGCTGCTTGTAATGTTAAGCCAATATCATCCAAACCATTCAATAAACAGTGCTTACGGAATGGATCTACTTCAAATTTAAATGCCGTACCGCTTGGTGTGCGTACTTCTTGCGCGTCTAAGTCGATGGTTAATTGATAGCCTTCAGTCGCCGCACACTCTTTAAATAATTGCTCGACCTGCTCTTCAGACAAGATCACAGGCAACATGCCGTTTTTAAAGCAGTTATTGAAGAAAATATCGGCAAAGCTTGGTGCAATAACGGTACGGAAACCATATTCATTCAATGCCCAAGGTGCGTGCTCACGGCTTGAACCACAACCAAAGTTGGCACGTGAAATTAAGATTGAAGCACCCTGATAACGCGGCTGATTCAATACAAACTCAGTATTAATCGGACGTTTTGAGTTGTCCTGACCCGGATAACCTTCATCTAAATAACGCAATTCATCAAATAAGTTATCGCCAAAACCTGTACGTTTGATAGATTTCAAAAACTGTTTTGGAATGATTAAGTCTGTATCGACATTGGCACGGTCTAATGGTGCAACGATACCTTGTTCAACGGTATATTTTTTCATGTTTAATTCTCACTGAATCCGTAACCTCTCCCTTGCCCTCTGCTATAGCGAGAGGGAACGCCATCTCTCTGAGAGAAGGCTGGGATGAAGGCATAACTTAGAATGAACGTACGTCTACAAAATGACCTGCGATTGCTGCCGCAGCTGCCATTGCTGGACTCACCAAATGGGTACGACCACCGTTACCTTGACGACCTTCAAAGTTACGGTTTGAAGTCGATGCACAGTGTTCACCCGGTTGCAATTTGTCTGCGTTCATTGCCAAGCACATTGAACAACCTGGTTCACGCCATTCAAAGCCTGCTTCTACAAACACTTTGTCTAAGCCTTCTTGTTCCGCTTGTTGCTTCACTAAACCAGAACCTGGAACCACCATCGCCTGTTTAATACTTGCTGCAACTTTACGACCTTTAATCACTTCAGCGGCTGCACGAATATCTTCAATACGCGAGTTGGTGCATGAGCCAATAAATACGCGGTCTAATTGAATATCTGCCAAAGACTGACCTGCAGTTAAGCCCATATATTGATAAGCACGCGTCCAGTCATTGCGCTGTACATCATCTTTCGCCTGCTCTAAAGTTGGTACGGCTTGTGATACTGGAATGACCATTTCAGGTGAAGTTCCCCAAGACACTTGCGGCTCAATTTCTTCGCCTTGTAATACCACTACGGTGTCAAAGTGCGCGCCTTCATCTGAGTGTAAAGTATTCCAGTAAGCAACTGCTGCATCCCATTGCTCGCCTTTTGGTGCATAGTTACGACCTTTCACGTATTCAATGGTTTTGTCATCCACAGCGACCATACCTACGCGCGCGCCTGCTTCAATCGCCATATTACATACTGTCATACGTCCTTCAATCGACATATCACGGAATACTTGACCACCAAACTCAATCGCGTGACCTGTACCGCCTGCAGTACCAATTTTACCAATGATCGCTAAAACGACATCTTTCGGTGTAACACCTTGACCTAATTTGCCATCTACACGCACTAGCATGTTTTTCATTTTCTTTTGAACTAAGCATTGGGTTGCTAATACGTGTTCAACTTCAGACGTCCCAATACCATGCGCTAAACACCCAAATGCACCGTGAGTCGCTGTATGTGAGTCACCACACACTACGGTCATACCTGGCAAAGTTAAGCCCTGCTCAGGCCCAACCACGTGCGCAATCCCCTGACGGATGTCGTTGATGTCAAACTGCACCACGTTAAAGGTTTTACAGTTGTCATCTAAAGTTTGTACCTGAATACGTGAGGTATCATCTTCAATACCTGCAATACCGTCTGCACGTTCTTTCTTAGACGTTGGTACGTTATGGTCAGGCGTTGCCACGTTGGCACTTAAACGCCACGGCTTACGTCCTGCAAGTTGCAAACCTTCAAAGGCTTGTGGAGAAGTCACTTCATGCAATAAATGACGGTCGATATACAATAAAGCCGAGCCATCATCACGTTGAGTGACCAAGTGATCATCCCACAATTTGTCGTACAAAGTTTTTGCAGCTGGATTTTGTGCTTGTTGGTTTTCGCCTGCCATGTCAGATCTACTCCACTGGACTGGGTAATTTTTTCATTAATTTGATTATAACCGCGAATTTGTATAAATCTAATTTATCATTTTTATTAATTTAAAAACTTTTGGGAATTAATATTTATCTCGAAGCAAAATATTTTTTATTGGTTCAACCTGTTTTGTTTTCAGATTGAGTTCAATCAGCATCGTTTCATCTAAATAAATTAGCTAAAACTAAAATCTAATTTCCCAATCAAAAACACAAAAATATTCGTTTTTACAAATTAAATAAGAATAATTATCCTTTAGCTATCACACAGAGAAATGTCAAAGCAGCACAGGAGTATTCACATGAGTCATATTCAAAAATTTGTTGCTAACAATCAACGCATGTTCAAAAAGACCTTGAGCTACTACATTATGCACATCACCGTGGCAATGGTGGTTGGTTATGTGGTCACGGGTAATATTTGGATGGCTATTACCTTAAGTTTGGTCGAACCAACGGTTCAAGCGGTGGCTTATTTCATTCACGAACGTATTTGGGAAAAGAAAACACAAGCTGAAGAGACCAATATTATCGCCTAGTTAACATATCGTTATGCTCTAGTTATCCTCTTCTCAAGTGAATACTGCTGTTCTATTTCTTCCTCTTAGATCATCGTAGCGCAAGCGACGATGATCTTTTTTATACCCTTTTTAAACCTACTCCTTTGAGGATGTTTCTGCCTACAGTTTCAAAATATGTAGAATTTGTTTTGATTAATTCTAATTTTTTCTAAATAATAAACACAGTGATAAAAAATACTTATAGGTAGTTCAGATGAATCTTGCAGCCTTCGAAGCTTTTGTAAAAGTCATGGAAACGGGCTCTATTTCTTTGGCCGCAGATCAACTGTTTATTACCCAGCCGGCAGTGACCAAACGCATTCACAGTTTGGAAGATTATTTTGGTGTAAAACTGTTTGAATCGGCAGGACGTGGCGTACAGGCTACACATGCGGCACATTCATTGTTACCTAAAGTTAAAAACTGGCTGAATGAGCTGGGTGATATTCATCACACCCTCAGCCATGAACAAGGGCAAGTTCAAGGCAAACTGAAAATTGGCACCAGTCACCATATTGGCTTGCACCATTTACCCAATCATTTACGAGAATACGTACAGGAATTTCCCAATGTCACACTCGATGTGCATTTTGTCGATTCTGAACAGGCACATGAGCAGGTTTTGGCTGGAGATTTAGAACTGGCTTTTCTAACCCTTCCACCTAAACTGGATGAACGCTTGGCTTATGTCACCATTTGGAATGACCCTTTGGTCTTTGTCGTGGCGCCATTTCATCCTCTAGCAGGTCAAAAAAACTTGCAATTGTCCGACTTACTTAGCTACCCAAGTTTATTGCCCGCTGCGCAAACCTATACCAGTCAAATCACCTTGGCAGAGTTTGAAAAGCAAGGGGTAAAACCTAAAGTCACCATGAGCAACAACCCATTAGAATCAATTCGGATGTTGGTGTCTATTGGTTTGGGTTGGTCTGTTCTACCCAAAACTTTGGTCAATCAGGACTTGCAACAGTTAGATATTGATTTAGAAATGAACCGTCAACTCGGTATGGTATGGCACCCTGGGCGGACACAATCACGTGCAGTTTTAGAATTGATTGAGATGATGAAGCATTAAGCATCACGAATGAAGCTATATAAGCAATGAAGACTCAAAATTTTTTATCTATAAACTTACTTTTCTAGACTCAATAAAATGCCCTCAAGTGATTCATCACTTGAGGGCTATTTTTATCAGCATTTCAAAATGCTGCGTGGTCTACATCTTAACGATTGACCGAATCTTCATGTAAAGATTCATTCAATTGATCCACCACAATCGCCCATGAACCATCCGATTTTATTTTTTCAACAATAAACTGACGTTGTGCGTCTGTCCAAAAATCAGCATCGGCAATATTGGTTTCTGCGCTCAGTTGATGTGTCACAATAAATTGCTGAATCGCTTCTTCACTGGCATCTAAACCTAATTGTTCAAATAAATGTGTCATTCTTGGGCGTACACCGCTCATTTTTTCACTCCTGCTGTTTTTTAATACTTGCCTTACCTTAGCATGCCTATTCTAAAAATGAATGACATAATCCAACATTGCAGCAAATAAAAACAAAACAGAAACAAGCGACTAGTCACACCTGATACAGCGACAATTGCACTAGTCTGAGCTTTAAATTGACCAGTCCTGCACATCCCAACCTTGCTCTTCCGCCAAAGCCTGTAAACGTGCATCGGGGTTTACTGCAATGGCATGATCGGCATATTCCAGCAAGAAACGGTCGTTAATGGAATCTGAATATGCCCAAGACTCGGTCACATCACGACCTTCTAGCCATTGCTCCAAACGTACCAATTTGCCCTTTTGGTAACATGCGGTGTTAATTACCTTACCTGTATATTTTCCATCGACCACTTCCGCATTGGTGGCAATAATTTCAGTAATGCCAAATTCACGAAAAATAGGTGCCGTAATAAAGTCAGATGTTGCGGTGATGCCTACCAATTCATGTCCTAAAGCCTGATGACGCTGAATTGCTTTAAAACCTTCAGGACGCATTTGCGGACGAATCACCTTTTGCATAAATAATTCATGCAATTCGGTCAGGTATTGATTGTCGTGCTGAGTTAAAAATTCAAATACAAATTCGTTATATGCAATTGGGTCGAGCTGCCCTGCCTTATAGTCTTCATAAAACTTGTCGTTCATGGCGCGGTGACGGACTGGATCGACCAAACCTTCATTTACCAAAAACTCACCCCAAGAATGATCTGAATCAGTATTTAACAAGGTGTGATCGAGATCAAATAGCGCCAATTTCATGAAAATACTCGTAAAAACTGAAATTTAAGAAAAAAATTGTAAATCTATCTCCGCTAGTCGATAGAAATTCGTTAAGATCATAGCAATTTTAACATTATTTACACTTTGCGTTTTCGAGTTGGAGAAAAGAAATCATCATCCCCGAGTGCAAAGTCATAAATTAAACAATATTTAGGTAGCCAAATGATCGACTCAGAAGGTTTCCGACCCAATGTCGGGATCATTTTGGCAAACGAGTTTGGACAAGTTCTATGGGCAAAACGCATTGGTCACAATGCATGGCAATTTCCACAAGGAGGTATCCAATATGGAGAAACCCCTGAACAGGCACTTTATCGTGAGCTGAGAGAAGAAGTTGGCTTACTGCCCGAACACGTCCAAGTTATCGCGCAAACTAAAGGTTGGCTGCGTTATCGTTTGCCACATCGGTACATACGCACGGATTCAGACCCAGTATGTATTGGTCAAAAACAGAAGTGGTTTTTATTGCAACTGACGGCTTCAGCCCATCATATTCGGCTGAATTTGTCAGACCCGCCTGAATTTGATCAATGGCAATGGGTCAGTTACTGGTATCCGCTCGGTCAGGTCGTCAATTTTAAACGTGACGTCTACCGTAAAGCGATGGTGGAATTGTGCAATCAATTACCGCTCAAAAAACCTTAAAAACCTGCAAAAAATGTAGGTTTTTAAACTTAATGTTATAGACGCAGTTGTGATAACTTAGGGTCATGAGCTGTGTAACAACTGACCTAAAAATAACCCATCTAAATATGGAGTAGCGCGTATGTCAAACATGCAACTGGATACCCTTAGACGCATTGTGCAAGAAATCAATGCGTCCACCAGTTTGCATGAATCACTCGACATTATGGTCAATCAGGTCGCAGAAGCCATGCATGTGGATGTCTGCTCGATTTACCTGTTGGATGAACGTAATCAGCGCTACCTACTTATGGCTTCAAAGGGTTTAAACCCCGAATCTGTGGGACATGTATCTTTACATACCAGCGAAGGTCTAGTTGGACTGGTTGGACAGCGTGAAGAAATTGTTAATCTAGACGATGCGCCTAAACATGAACGATTCATGTACTTAGCCGAAACAGGTGAGGAAATTTATAACTCCTTCCTTGGTGTACCAGTCATGTACCGTCGTAAAGTGATGGGTGTTCTTGTGGTTCAAAACAAGGACAAACAAGACTTTTCTGAAGCGGCAGAGTCCTTTTTAGTGACGCTCTGCGCCCAGCTTTCAGGCGTGATTGCACATGCGCATGCCGTGGGCAATATTGATGTATTCCGCAAACCGAACAACCTGCCTGCCTACAAAACCTTTCAGGGGGTTTCGGGTTCAGGCGGGATTGCTTTAGGTCGTGCGGTCATTTTGTATCCTCCTGCGGACTTGGCTGCTGTGCCAGACCGTGAAGCCGATGACATTAGCGAGGAACTGACTTTACTGGACAACGCACTCGATGCAGTACGTCAGGAAATTCAAGCGCTTGATGACAAAATGCAGGATGCCTTAATGGCAGAGGAGCGTGCACTGTTTAGCGTGTTCCTGCGCATGTTGGATGAAAATGCCCTACCTGCCGAAATTAAAGAACTGATTCGTGAAGGGAACTGGGCGCAAGGTGCGGTGCGTATTGTCATAGACAATCACATTGCCCTATTTTCGCAAATGGAAGATGACTATTTGCGTGAGCGTGTGTCTGATCTGAAAGATTTAGGCCGTCGTATTTTAGCCTCTTTGCAAGAAGCCGATGCCAGTCATCGTGAACTGACCGATGAAAGCATTTTAATTGGCGAAGAAATTTCCACCGCAGCTTTGGTAGAACTGCCTGTCGATAAAATTGCAGCGATTGTCACCACCGAAGGGGCGATGAATTCACACATGGTGATTGTGGCACGTGCCCTTGGCATTCCAACTGTAGTGGGTGTGACTGAGCTGCCAATCAACAGTCTAGACGATGTAGAAATGATTGTAGATGCGCACCAAGGTCGGGTCTTCATCAACCCGCCACGACGTATGCGCACGCGCTATAAAGAGATTCAAAAAGAAGAAGAACAAATTGCCAAAGACCTGAAACAATATGAAACCAAAGATGCCATTACCCCTGACGGCGTTGCGGTAAAATTGTACGTCAATACAGGCTTGATGATTGATGTTGTACGTGGCGTGCAACGTGGTGCCAAAGGGGTCGGTTTATACCGTTCTGAAATTCCGTTTATGTTGCGTGATCGCTTCCCAGGTGAAGAAGAACAACGTGCTATTTACCGCCAACAGCTTAGCCATTTTGCCAATAAACCTGTGGTGATGCGTACGCTGGATATTGGTGCAGACAAGGACTTGCCATACTTCTCAATTGAGGAAGAAAACTCAGCCTTGGGCTGGCGTGGAATTCGCTTCACGCTGGATCACCCTGAAATTTTTTCTTCACAAATTCGCGCCATGCTCAAAGCCAGCATTGGTCTAAATAATCTGCATATTTTACTGCCTATGATTACCAGTGTCAGTGAAGTAGAAGAAGCCTTGTACTTGCTAGATCGTGACTGGCAAGCAGTACAGGAAGAAGAACAGGTTAAAATTAACAAGCCTAAAATTGGCATTATGGTAGAAGTGCCGAGTGTACTGCTGCAAATTGATGAATTTGCCCCATTGGTGGATTTTTTCTCGGTGGGGTCAAACGACTTAACCCAGTATTTATTGGCAGTTGACCGTAACAATCCGCGCGTGGCCAACGTCTATTCACACTTTCACCCTGCAGTACTACGCGCCTTAACCCGCTTGGTAAAAGAATGTCATAAATATGATAAGCCCGTGAGTGTCTGTGGTGAAATGGCGGGAGACCCGCTGTCTGCGGTACTCTTAATGGCGATGGGCTTTAATACCCTGTCGATGAGTTCAAGTAATATTCTGCGGGTACGTAAAGCGATTTGTCATGTACCAATGAGTGATGCACAAAATCTGCTAGAACAAGCCTTAAAAATGAATAACCCACTTATGGTAAAAAGTTTGCTTGAATATTATTTTAAAACCCATGGCTTGGGCGATATGGTGAAACTGGCGACTCGCATCGTAGCTCCATAAACATTTCTAAAGCTCAAGCAGCACGTAATACATCCCAAAAACAACAAGGGCGATAATCATCGGAATATCGCCCTTGTTTGTGTTTGCTATAGCCTCGTTTGGCATTTTTCTTGCGGTCTACAAAAACCTGACTTTTGTTGACCTCGTGCATGTGCTTGGCCACAAAGTTATGCTGAATAAGCTCTGGCTGTTTTTTCTTTGCCATGATGCTGTTCCTTTCAGTTGATCATTGAAATGAGCAGTATGCCTGCTCTATATAAATGGAGGTGTTAGCGTAAAATTCAAGCCGATGATATCTGCAAAATACGGTTATTTTTCCTTCCCCCCTCCATGCAAGTTGGGCAGCCGATCATACGCTTTTTTGTACAATTTACAAGCGATTTACCCTAAATAGTGCTAAGATAAAAATAAGGGTGAAAAACTTACTAAAAGCAGTTTTACTGGATTTTTCTGACGGTTATTTTTGAAAGCTATTTTAAAGAATATTCAGCTGCTTTACCCATACAATTATAGCACGAAATTCTAAAAAATTTTATTACTTTGCAAAGACTTAGTAGTTATAGAATCCACTAGAAAAACGGCAATGATTGGCTAATATGAATATAGAAGATCAGTTAAACAAGACCATTAAAAACAGGAGTCAAATCTATGATTTATGAAGTATCTGGAGATATTTTACTGAGCGAAGCACGTGCAATTGCTCACGGTGTTGCCCCTAACGATAACTTTGCTACAGGTTTGGCTTTAAGTCTGCGCGAGCACTGGCCTGCATTGTATAAAGACTTCCGTAACTATTGCCATATTTACCACCCTAAAGCGGGCGAGCAATGGACTTGGGTCAATGCTGAAGGTCAACGCATTGTGAACCTGATGACTCAGGAAGCCGCTTATGACAACGGTTCAAAACCTGGTAAAGCATCAACAGAATACGTAAACCGTACTTTGAAAAACTTAAAACAGTTGATTGAAGAAGAGAAAATTGAAAGCTTGGCATTACCACGTCTTGCAACAGGTGTAGGCGGTTTAGATTGGGAAGATGTACGTCCACTGATCTACAAACACTTAGAAGATTTGGATATTCCAATCTACATTTACACGCTTTATCAAAAAGGTGTAAAAGCTGAAGAGCCTGCAAAATAAGTATTGCCAGATCAGCTTTGACTCGATCTATTGAGTGTGACTATTCAACACTTAACTGAAAGAGACGGTTCGATTCACCCGTTTGGTGTTTGCCAAGCGGGTGAATTTTTTGGTGTTCTGAACACAGCGAGCGAGTATTGAGTTTTATGCCGCAAATGCACGCTGTAAAATGGCGGCAACATCTACCTGTTCAGGTTTCAGCATACCCACCACTTGCCCATGCGACTCACTATAACGTGACTGAATAAAACCCTGTGCGACAAAGTCTGGGGCATAACGCAGCAACAATACCGCTTGTGCAAAGATCACCAAACGACTGACTAAAGAACGTGCCATAAATTGTAATTCATTGCTGTTCGTGGTCTTCAATAACTGCTGCAAACGATCTAACTCACGGCTCAAAATAGCATCTGTAACGGCAGTACCCGCCAAGTCTTGTAATAACACCTGAATCAGCTCAGGTTCTCGCTGCATGGCGCGTAGCACATCTAAGCACATCACATTGCCTGAACCTTCCCAAATGGTATTCACAGGCGCTTCTTTGAAAATACGTGCCATGATGCCGTTATCGACATAACCATTGCCACCAAAGACTTCCATCATCTCACCTGTAAGCTCCACAGCTCGTTTGCATACCCAAAACTTCGCTGCAGGCGTCATTAAGCGCTTCCATGCCAAAGACACAGCATCATCGCTTTCATAACAATGAGCCAAATGAAAACTGAGTTGTACTGCAGCTTCGGTTTCCAGTGCTAAATCTGCCAAAACCGCCTGCATTAATGGCTGATTAGCCAGTGTCTGCCCAAAAGCCTGACGCTGTCGGGTATAGGCAAGGCACTGCACAAGGGCTTGGCGCAGCATGGCACTACTGCCCACAGCACAGGTTAAACGGGTGTAATTCGCCATTTCAATAATGGTGGGAATACCGCGCCCTGCTTCGCCAATCATGATGCCCCACGCCTGCTGAAATTCGACTTCAGAACTGGAGTTACTCCGATTTCCCACTTTGTCTTTTAAACGCTGTACCTGAATATTATTTTTTCTGCCATCTTCTAACCAACGCGGTACAAAGAAACAAGCCAAACCATCTTGTTCGGTATTGGCGACCACCAAATGTGCATCACACATTGGTGCAGAGAAAAACCATTTATGACCTGTGAGTAAATAGGCTTGCCCACGTCCTGTCGCTGCGACTGGAACGGCGAGCGTTTGGTTGGCCCGCACATCTGAACCACCCTGCTTTTCGGTCATACCCATGCCCAGCCAAATAGATTTCTTTTGTGAAATCGGCACATCACGCGGGTCATATTCATGCGATAACAGTTTCTCACCCATGCTTGCCCACAACTCAGGTTCACGCTGAATGAGCGGAATGCTGCCTAAAGTCATAGAATTTGGGCATAAATTACCGCACTCAACCTGTCCTGCCAAATAAAAACGACTGGCCCAATCGACCCATTTTGCCGTAGATTGCGGTTGCTTAAATGGATGTGCATGCGTGTCAAACTTACGATTCAGCGCCATCCAGTGATGCCACGCAGGATGAAACTCCACTACATCTTTACGACGTCCACGTGCATCGAAGGCATGTAAAATAGGCGTATGCCGATTGGCTAAATCGGCATAATGATAATATTCTGCCGATGCTGCAATGTGCCCCAATTCACTCAGTCGGGTCTGATCTTGACTGCCATAACGGGTTAAAATTTCTTGTAAAACCGTATCGGTTTCAAATAAGTTATAGTCTTGTAATTCATCAAACTGATTTTGAATTTGATGGGTCATCCATGTCTGCATTGTGTCACTCCTAAATAAACGCGGTGCTATCATTGCATTCAGTATAGAGAAAAATATGCGCTCAGGTGTTCGGCTTTATTTATGAAAAATTCTGAGGTTCAAGTGCGCCGTAAGCCGCGCCAATCAAGGGCTAAACTGACTCAAGAGGCTTTACAAGAAAGTTTTGTTCGGCTTTTGCATGAACGCTCGGCAGCTGAAATTACCATTCGCGAAATTACCGATTTGGCAGGTGTCGGTTTAGGCACTTTTTATGAATACTTTGCCAAGAAAGAAGATTTACTGGCATTGACGATTCACCTGCAAGTCAAACAGCATGCAGAACGCTTAAAAAGTTATGCCCAACAGCAACTTGAGTTATCCACAGTTGTTGAAATAAACCGCTATATCGCAACCATCATTCAGTTTCAGCTTCAGCAAATTCAGGCACAACAATGGCTTTGGGCACAGACTTTTTACTGGAACGACAAGTTTCACACATTGAAACTTACCAAAAAAGTTACAGCATGATGCTGCAAATGTGGCAACAGATTTTCGCACCTGTCATACACAATGCCGAACAACAACTGCGCCTTGCTTTGAATCTGCATCGCATCAGTTATGGTTTTATTTCGCAAAGTTTATTAATCAATCCACATTATCAAGATTGGGATGCCTTGCACACCGATATTTCATTGGCGATTCAACCGTTTTTAGCAGCAGTTTCAGACATTTAGTGCAGCAAAACTGATTATTTAGTTTACAAAGATCTATCGAATACACCAATCATAAACAATAAATTTATCTATTTGTAAAATTATAAAAATCGTTTTACATTAAAATGGTGAGATTTGAAAAGCTTTCATCTACAAAGCCCGATCTGCATGGTATTGTGGTGTTGTAGTTGATTTTTTAAACAAACAAAACGGTTCATGGCCGCTTGTTTTAGAAGCTAAATTTCTAATACAGCCCACCACATGATGATCACAATAATGGAGAACAACGATGAGCCAAGAGATAAAAAAATGCCCTGTAACGCATTTAACCACCGATGCAGGCGCACCTGTTGTAGATAACCAAAATAGTATGACTGCGGGCGCACGTGGCCCACTCCTTACTCAAGATTTATGGCTCAATGAAAAGTTGGCAAACTTTGTACGTGAAGTAATTCCTGAGCGTCGTATGCATGCCAAAGGTTCAGGTGCGTTTGGTACGTTTACGGTCACGCACGACATCAGCCAATATACCCGTGCCAAAATTTTCTCTGAAGTTGGCAAAAAAACTGAAATGTTTGCTCGTTTCTCTACCGTTGCAGGTGAGCGTGGCGCTGCCGATGCAGAACGTGACATTCGTGGTTTTGCTTTAAAATTCTATACTGAAGAAGGCAACTGGGATTTAGTCGGTAACAACACACCAGTGTTCTTTTTCCGCGACCCACGTCAATTCCCTGACCTGAATAAAGCGGTAAAGCGTGACCCACGCACCAACCTGCGTAATGCGACCAATAACTGGGATTTCTGGACTTTGCTGCCAGAAGCACTGCACCAAGTCACCATTGTGATGTCGGATCGTGGTATTCCTGTGGGTTATCGTCACATGCATGGTTTTGGTAGCCACACCTATAGTTTTATTAATGCCAATAATGAGCGTTTCTGGGTGAAATTCCACTTCCGCACTCAACAAGGCATTCAAAACCTGACCGATGCAGAAGCAGCAGAATTGATTGGTCGTGACCGTGAAAGCAGCCAGACTGACCTTTACAATGCCATTGAACGCGGTGATTTCCCGAAATGGACGCTGTTCGTGCAAATCATGCCTGAACTGGATGCAGAAAAAGTCCCTTATCACCCATTTGACCTCACCAAAGTTTGGCCGAAAGGTGATTATCCACTGATTGAAGTGGGTGAATTTGAACTGAACCGTAACCCTGAAAACTACTTCCAAGATGTTGAACAGGCTGCCTTTGCACCAAGCAACCTTGTACCAGGAATTAGCTACTCGCCAGATCGCATGTTACAAGCGCGTTTGGTCAACTATGCCGATGCTGCACGTTACCGTGTTGGTGTGAACCATTCACAAATTCCAGTGAATGCTGCACGCTGCCCTGTGCACTCAAACCGTCGTGATGGTCAGGGTCGTATGGATGGCAACTATGGCAGCTTGCCACACTATGAGCCAAACAGCTTCCATCAATGGCAAGAGCAACCACAATACCGCGAACCACCGCTAAAAATTCGTGGCGATGCAGATTTCTGGGATTATCGTGAAGATGATAGCAACTATTTTAGCCAGCCGCGTGCCTTGTTCAATTTAATGAACCCTGAGCAAAAACAAGCACTGTTTGATAACACGGCACGTGCAATGGGTGATGCTTTAGACTTTATTAAGTATCGTCATATTCGTAACTGTTATGCATGTGACCCTGCTTATGGCGAAGGCGTTGCAGCGGCTTTAGGCATGACCGTTGCCGATGCGCAAGCAGCACGTGCCAGTGACCCTGCACTTGGTCAGCCTGGCGTACTGTAATCTTTGTAGTTAAAGATCAAGTCAGTCTGAACAGCAAGACTTTAAACACCAAAACAAAGCCCCTATTTCGATAGGGGCTTTGTGTTCTATATCTATCATTGCCACTTTTCAGTAGCGTGAAAAGTAGCGTGTCACTTTTATTTAAGGTCAAGTTTTTAAAAGATTAAACAATTAATTTCTTACCTTCACGAATACAATAAAACGGATTCATTAATTTAGATGAACGCTTCATGGCATGATGCAAGTCTGCCTCTGGTTGCTCACGCCCTTCATCGGTCAGCTCAAAAGTGCGGTAATGAATGGCCAAAGAACATTTGGAATGTAAATCTTTATGGGCCTGAAAGGCATCTTCAGGGTTCATATGCATATAACGCATCAGATTCCGTGGCTCGTAAGAACCTATAGGTAAAAGTGCCACGCGCGGTGCGCCAATGCGGGTTTGAATTTCTTTAAAGTGTGGCGAGTAACCTGTATCGCCCGCAAAGAAGCAATGATCTTGCCCATGCAAAATAGAAAAACCGCCCCATAACGCCATGTTCTGATCACGTGCGCCACGCCCTGAACCATGTTGTGCAGGGGTGTAGACAATTTTCACTTCTTTAAATAAAGCCGATTGCCACCAGTCCATTTCAATCACATGCAAATCAGGCGGCAAATACCAAGCATTGCCCAAACCTGTATAAATAGGCATGGCAAATTGATGATTCAGCCATTTTAAGGTGGCTAAATCCATGTGGTCATAATGGTTATGGCTCAAGAAGACGGCATGAATGGTCGGTAAATCTTCCAGTGCAATCCCTGCAGGACAGGCACGTTTAGGCCCTCGCCCCTGTTTCGGGCTGGCATGCTCTGCCCAGACAGGATCGGTCAAAAAGTTATACGGGCCAATTTGAATCAGCACCGTTGCATGCCCCACAAACCAAACTTGCCAATCATCCAAACTGGCGTGTGGACGTAATTGTGGCAAAGCACTTGGCGCTGTAAAAAATTGCTGTGCTTCTTGTTGCGGATTGACATTCCAACTGTTCGATTTGCGTTTTAGCAACCATTTCAATAAATCAGTTTGGCTGCGCCCCTCAGGACACGCAATCGGATTAAAAAACTGCGCTCCATCATAATGATTTGAAGGCAAAAACTGCAGCTTGGGTTTACGCCAAGTATGCGACCAACAGGCTTCCGTTGGCAGTTGAAAATGCTTTTGTTCCACGTTGTTCATGTAAGCCCAATAATATATAGCGCATCTACCATGATGCTTTTTATCCTGATCTGTTCAGAAAAAAACACAGCTTTGGTTCATGTGTTGACTCTATCACGCATAGTAGCGAAATCAAGCAGGCAATTTCCTTTATGTTTTTGTTGTTTTGAGAAAAAAGTCGTATCGACAGCGGGTTAATGATCGGAAATTTACACCTCAGATAAACGAGGCTTTAGAAAAACCTAAACACGGGTATAGCAATGCGGGCTTAGCGTTTAGCAAAATATTGTTCGCGCCATTCTTTCCAGAAATACATCACAATCCCGAACATCACCACGGCAATGCCAATAAACGCATTCATGCTGATGTGTTCATTATTTAAGGTCGCACCTAAAATTAACGCGATGATGGGAGTCATCACATTACTTAAAGATACGGTTGAGGCATTTAAACGACGAATCAGCCAGAAATAACACAGCATGGCGACAATAGACGACATGATCATGGTAAATACAAAACCAATCATGGCTTGGCTGCTTGGCATTTGAGTCGGGAAATGCGACCAAATAAAGGGAATTAATAACAATGACCCTGCCGATGATACCAATAAAGAACCTGTGGCTTGTGACATCGGCTTTAAAGGAGCATTGATTTGTTTGACCCAAAAAATTGAGCTGATATAGGACAGCATACTGATAAACATCAACACCACGCCCCATGGATTCACTTTGCTGTCGGCAGAGTCTGCAAAGACAAAGCTGAGTCCTGCAATCGCAATTGCCATACCTGTCCACTGTAAGGCAATCAATTTTTGTGTGCGTAAAATCACATGACCAATCAAGCCTGCTATTAAAGGAGAAAAGCCAAAAATCAGCGCCATTAAGCCTGAAGTTAAATAATTGGCAGCCAAGTAAATAAATAGCTGTGCACCAATTAAATTCAGACTACCCGCCAAATAGCTTTTCATTGAGGTGTGATCAAAAGGCAGTGGATCGCGCATGAGTTTGAGCAAGCATAGCGCAATCACGGAAGCCCCAAAGTAGCGGATAATCAAAACCCACATTGGATGAATTTCCTGCACACTCCAGACAATCGCCAATGGCGTGGTCGCCCAGATTAATACCAATAAGGCATAAATACTGGCGGTTACCACAACAGGAGATGTATTCGTATTCATCGCTTGCTCAACATAAAATGGACACTTTTCTTCGGCAGATAAAAAACAGACCCAAGTTGCCTCAGGTCTGTTTTTCATCAGTTCAAGCTTACTTCACCAATTTGCGAAGGTCTTGGCTCACATCTAAATATTTGTCTGCTTCAAAAGCAGCTTGTTTAGCAATCAGCTTTTTCAAGTGACGCATATCTTTGGCTGAGTTGACGGTAATTCCGCCGACAATCACGCCATCGGTCACACCAAACAATACGAATGAAGACTCACTGCGTTTGGAAGCATCCATCTCACCACGCACATGCCATTCTGCTGCTGACATATCTCCTACAAATTGGTAGTTAATGTCGAGTTGATCAGTCCAGAACCAAGCGGGATTGGCTACAGGATGTTCAACGCCCATCACATGACGCGAGAAGATACCTGCTTGCAGGTTAGCATTTTCCCAAGTTTCTACACGACGATGATTGCCACATTCACGCAGTTGTGATGCGACATCGCCCGCAGCATAAATGTCTGGGTTTGAGGTTTGACAGTTTTCATTCACATGCACGGCAAAGTCTGCATCTAAGCCTGCTTCAACTGCCAGTTGTGCGTTTGGAATAATCCCAATACCGTAAATCACCGCATCGGCACGTAGTTCTTCGCCACCTTCTAGGGTCACGACAATTTCTTCACCATCTAGCTTGCAATCTGCAATTTGCGTAGATAGACGTACATCAACTCCTGCCAATAACTGCTGTTGCAGTAAAAACTCACTCAAGATGAGTGGTGATGAACGTCCCATCACCATTGGTCCCATTTCAATGACAGTTACCTGACAGTCTTTAAAACGTGCAGAAGATGCCAACTCTAAACCAATCACACCACCACCAATTAAGATGATGCGACGACCCGCTTGTAATACAGGGACTAAGGCTTGCGAGTCTTCAAGATTACGCAACGTGTAAACGTGTTTACCTAAGGCATCAAAATTTGGCAAGCGACGTGCAGCACCGCCTGTGGCAAGCAACAACTTGTCGTAGGCAATGACCTCACCATTTTGCAATTCAACCGTATGTGCTTCGGCATTGATTTTGCTCACGCCATTGCCACGAATAGTGGTCACACCTAGTTCTGCCAATTTTTCTTCCGACAGAATCTCGATTTTGGTTTCTTTAGGACGCAAAATCACATCTTTAGACAACGGTGGACGCTCATAAGGCAAATGTGTTTCATCGCCAATTAAGATGATGTTGCCTGCATATTGATTGCCGCGCAGCTCAAGAATGGCGCTCGCCCCTGCCTGACCTGCACCCACAATCACAATTGTTTCTACACTCATGGGCTTAACCTTTTAACTCGGCAGATACGATGCCAAAGCCCGCAATCCACTCACTAATATCTTCATAGCAATGCGTGGTCATTTCATACGCACCCAGTTCATCTAACGCAGCAAAAGCAGCCATCCACGAACGGACTTCCTGACCACCACGACCACCATCTCGACGAATTTCAGCTTCGGTCATGGCTTCCATAGCTGCAAAGTCTGCCTGTTTGAATTTTTCAAGCAAGGCAATATCCCACTCAGGGCTGAGCGGCACAGCCACAGAGGTATCGCCTGCGGCAAGTTTCTGACCGACTGCAATCACTTTGGCCTGACGCGCATGACGTGCTTCAGGGTTCGGATTACGACCTGCAATTAAAAATTCTTCAACTTCTGGCGGTACTGAACCCATTTGTGGTGTTGGTGGATCGTGTGAAAGACCACCTGTACCCAAGACCAAAACGCGCTCATTTTCAAGATTCAACGACTTGATGAATTGACCCACAGCACGACCTAAAGCAATAGTACGCTTGGTGGTTGGCATCGGTGCTGCAGCGCCATTAATAAATACGGGAATGGTTGGATAACGATCTAGCTGCCCCTCACACAAAAAGTGTAATGGCTGAGTCACCCCATGGTCGGCCTGCATACGATACGAATATGCAACATCTACACCTTCATCCAACACACGGCGCACCATTGCCAAGGCTTTGTCTTCAGGCACATCAATACGGTTGTTGTCTTTACCGTAGTCCCAGTCACCCGCAGCCGTAGCACGAATACCGACACAGAAACTTGGCATCAAATCGTAAAAGAAACCGTTGAAATGGTCTGGACCAAAGGTAATGATCAGGGTTGGATCGTAAGCTTTGACTTCGGCAGAAAGTTGCTCAAAGGCAGCACGAACTTTTTGTTCTTTAGATTGATCTTGCGGTGTTGCAAATTCCATTAAAGGACTGTGCGATGCACAAATGAGTTTAACGGCCATAAAAGACTCCTAAATAAGGAAGGCAGCCCAGAGAAAGGCTGCCGATTCGTCTATTGAATTTAGACTCAATTTTATTCGTCAAAAAAACCTGCACGTGGTTGACGCAAACCACGAATACCCAAACCACATTCTGCATTGATCAGAACGCCAGTCAGCGCACGGTTATTTTGACGCGATGCCAAGAGCACATACGAACCAGTCATGTCTTCTGGCTCAGGCAAGAAATTCAGCGGCATACCGCGTGCAATTTTTTCAGGATCACGTGCATCGAGTAAGCCTAGGTTTTCCTGACCTAAAGATGCTGCGCCCTTAATATTGACATTCATCGCTGAAGGCGCAACAGCATTGACACGCACTTTAGGTGCCAATTCATAAGCCAACTCTTTCATGATGCCAACACCTGCATGTTTAGATGCAGTGTAAACAGGACCACCGCCTGAAGAATACAGCGCAGAATTGGATAAGGTTAAGATGATAGAACCTTCAGATTTCACCAACTCATCCAGTGCTGCTTTTGCCCCCAAGATTAACGCCTTGGTATTGATGCCCATGATTTCATCAAAGGCTTTTTCAAGCTGCTCACCAGAAGTATTGACGATATCTGCGTAGTGATCCCAAATCCCTGCATTGCCAATAAAGCAATCCAGCTTTCCAAAACGCTCCACAGTGGCCTGCACAGCACGGACATTGTCTGCATAGTTGGCAACATCACCAGCGACTGCCACGATTTGATCACCAAAACGTTCTTTTAAGGCATCGACTTTAGATTGTGAGCGCTGTAACACGCCCACATGCGCACCTTCTTCAAGAAAGCGCTCGACCAAAGCCCAACCTAAACCAGAACCGCCACCTGTAATCAGTGCCACTTCGCCTTTTAGCCAACCCATGCTTACTCTCCTGCCATTTCTACATATAACGCGCCGTCTTCAACCACCACAGGGAAAGTTTGAATCGGGTCGGTGGCTGGCAAGCATAATGCTTGACCAGTCTTTAAACAGAAACGTGCAGAATGCAGTGGGCATTCAACTGTGCCATCATCTTCAAGATAACCTTCAGACATTGAGGCATTGCCGTGTGAACAACGGTCATTCATGGCAAAGAACTCACCACCGTTGTTGAATACTGCCAGTGCCTCGATACCGTTCACACCGCAGTCCACTTTTAACGCTTCGCCTTCGTCTAATTCGTCAACTTGGCAAACAAAGATTTTATTCATTAGAAGAATACACTCAGGTTGTGTGAGTTATAGGTTACTTGGTCAAGCACAATCTTACGGTTGAATATCTGGAAGCCTAAGCCACCTTCAACACGACGGATTTTGTCATGGCGCTTACCACAGTAAATAGTCACGTCTTTCTCTTTTTGAGTACGGTACAACAAGTAAGTCACGTGTACGTCGTATTCGCCTGCTACCTCTGTCGCTTCAACAATCACGTTGCTGACCATGTGCGTTGTACGTGACGGAGGTTCTTCAGCCCACGCCATACCAGTTTCCAGACGTGCAACACGGCGCTCAAGCAAGTGTTTGTTGTCGTTGAACACCCACGTTGTTGGCGGTTCAACTGAACGACGACGGTCACGAGTTTGTGCATTTGGTGTAGTACGCAAGGTATAAGAAATGTCTTCTGCCATGAGGTCTAACCACTCACGGAATTTCCAGTCGTCCAGCAATTTTGCTTCGCGATACAAGAATTGGCTTACTTCATGTTGAAGTTCTAAACTGATTTGACTCATTTCATTAGCTCCTTCTCGTATTCGTCGGCTGCTTTTTCAACATCTTCCCACTTTTCATGGATCAGCAAGTCTGCCCAACGGCGGTACATACCACGTGCTGCAGTTTCAGAGAAAATGTAGTTGGTGATTCCTGGAATACCATCTTCACGTACTTTTTCGTTACCTTTACCCATTTCTACAATGAGCTTGTTTTGACGTGCTTTATAGCCGCGCAATACTTTTTGAATTTCAATCCAGTTCTCAGAGTCATCTTGCTCTAAGAAACCTGCAGGACCGAAGGCACGTGTTGCAGAGCGCTCAAATGCTTCTTTCACGTCTTGAGGTGCTTCAGCATCGGCAATACAGAATGCCCATACTTCAGTTTTATTTGGACCACGTGGATGCCATACGCGCAGTGTTGCAGTACCGTTCAACCAAGACAGTGTTGGGAACATGGTGTTGTGACCTGCAAGACGTAAGGCACGTACTTCGCCTAAACGCTCTTTCACTTCTTCGTAAGTTTCACGGAAGTAGTTGGCAACTTCACCATCAACCCAAACGTTTGCATCTGGTTTTTCTGTAAAGAAGAAACCTGAACCATGACCACGTGAACCATACTGAATCGCATCTTTGGCAGTTTCCCAAACAGGACGAGCTGTTTGCGCTGCACCTAATTGTTTGCTGCTGTCATCATCTGGTTTTGCACCAAGTACCTGAATCGCAGAGGCGTGTGAGAACAAAGCGTGATATTGGTCAGAAGCAAACTGTTCTGCAGCAAATTTCCAATTACAGTCAATTTCCCACTTGTGTACACCACCAATAATTTCAGTACCACCCGGACGACGGTCAATCACGCCATCTAAGTACCAAGCGATGTCGCCCATGTATTCTTCTAGATCTGGAGTAGTTTCATCCCAGCAACCAAAGATCAAGCCTTTGTAAGACTTCACACGGTTCACTTCCACCAAGCCCCATTGCTCTTTACAAGCACCTTGTGGATACGCACGTTCTTCTAAAGGAATATCTTTGAGTGAACCATCAATACCGTAAGACCAACCATGATATGGGCAAGTAAATGCACGGGTATTACCACAGTCTGCAAAGCTCACACGCATAGAACGGTGACGGCACTGGTTTAAAAATGCTTTGATTGAACCGTCTTTTTGACGTGCCACAATAATTGGATCTTCACCCATGTAGGTGTTGAAGAAGTCGCCAGCTTTAGGAATTTGGCTTTCATGACACAGGAACAACCACGTACGGCCGAACACACGTTCAAGTTCTAATTCGTAGATATCTGGATCTGTATAAATAGATGGAGTGATACGTCCATTTTGTGCATCGACCAAAGCGTCGATTTCGCGCACATCAATTTTTCCACTCATGAAAAGCTCTCCTGTGACCAACAACGGCACAAAGTAAATAGACTCAACTTTTGATGGATAATGGTTTTTTAGGGACGTTTAGTGAAATATTTTTTTTGTTTCAATTAATAGTTTTTATAGATTAATCCAACATTATATTTTGCATTTAAATCGTTGCATAATGATGAAACCCTATTTACTTCGCGAATGACACAATAATTCTCACCGAATAGTTGTTTATAGATCATTCTTTTATTAATCTATAATTAGACATATTTTGAATTAATCTTTGGAATGGTTGTATGGAATTACGTCACCTTCGCTACTTCATTACCGTTGCTGAAGAACTCAACTTCAGTAAAGCCGCACTTAAACTTTATACGGCTCAACCTTCGCTGAGTCAGCAAATTAAAGATTTAGAAGAAGATGTCGGCGTTAAGCTACTCAACCGTACCAAACGTAAAGTCGAGCTAACCGAAGAAGGTGCTGTATTTTTAGAACAGGCGCGTCTGACTTTGGCGCAAGCCGACAAAGCGGTTGCCATGGCACGTCAGGTGTCACAAGCCAAACAGAAAATGCTGCGTATTGGCTTTGTTCCTGTGGCAGAAATGAAAATTTTCCCTTTTGTACTGCCTAATTTACGAGTACAAAACCCAGAATTAAAAATTGAATTGCTAAGTTTGAACAACACTGAGCAAATGAAAATGATTAAAAAAGGTGAACTCGATATCACCTTTACCCGCCACAATATCAACAGTGATGAAATTGAGAGCCAGTTTGTACTGCGTGAACCGTTAATTTTTATTTTGCCCAAAGATCATCCGTTAGCAAAATACGAACGCATTCCTGTCAAAGCATTGAATGGTATTGATTTTATTATTCCTTCGGCAGAAGCTTCGTATAATCTGCATCACCTGATTGTCGATTTTGCCAAACAGCACAACATTGAACTAAACATTGTGCAAAAAGCTGACAACATTTTATTTAATATCAACTCGATTGGTATGGGCTTGGGCTGCACCATTTTACCGGGCTATGTTGCCCCCCTCACCATGGAAAATACCGTCATCCGCCCACTTGATGTAGAACTTCCGCATTTAGATTTGTACGTCAGCTACGGCAAAAACAGCCATTCCGCTGCGGTACAGAAATTTATGGAACTGCTCACACGTGTGTTCTATTTGGACATCAACCGCGAACAATAATTCTAAAACCACTCGCGTTTTTCAACCTTTCAAAAGTGCTTGCTGCTTGATGTAGTAAGCACTTTTTTTGTGCATCCTAAATGCTAAAATAAAGCTTTAGACTTAAGTCTAAACTTATTTTTTTAATCTTTTTCTGAACTACTGCTCATTCTTACACTCAAACATTCGCATTTTTGCAGTCTGCTTTTTCCTCGCTTCGCTACCACATTTCCTGCAAATTACAACTTAAGTCTAATAAGTTAAAATAGGCACCCCATCGCTATTTTCTAAAATTAAGCCGATGATAACAGGCAGTAACACCTTTAGATTGCACATCCAGAAAGGATCAAGAATGATAAAAACACCCTTCAGCAGAATGAAAACAGGGATTCAATATCGTCCTTATTTTTTTATCAGTTTTGTGATTACCATTGTGCTGTATGCTATTTTTCAGACCCTCACTGCATGGTCATGGTCAAGCTGTTTATTGATTAGCTGGAATATCGCGATTTCCTGCTATTTGGTTTTAACCATGCGCAGTTTGTGGCACAGCGATCATGCACATATTTTACAACGTGCCCAACAACAAGATGCCAGCAAATGGCTGATTTTATTCTTGGTATTTCTAACCTTAGTGATGTGCTTTATTGCGATCATTGTCGAGGTGAATTTATTTGCACAAAGTGAGTTTGTGCGCATGGGACATTTTATTTTATCCATTACCACTATTTTATGTGCTTGGTTTTTTATGCACACCATTTTTGCGATTCACTATGCGCATGACTATTATTTGGCACTGCAACAGCAGCAAGAAGGTGGTTTGGATTTTCCCAAGACGTCGCATCCAACCTATCCTGACTTTTTATATTTCAGCTATGTGATTGGTACATCTGCACAAACCGCCGATGTCTCGATTAGCTCACAACCCATGCGGGTACTGAACACGCTACATATTATTTTGGCTTATAGCTTTAATACCACTATTTTGGCAATTTGCATTAACTTGGTCGCGAGCTTTATTCAGCACTAAATTGGGTACATAAAACATCCATAAAAAAGGATGGCAAATTGCCATCCTTTTTTACCTCACTGCGCTTAATTTACGCCACGTGCAGTTAAGTAGTTTTTAATCACAGTGTTAAATTCTTCCGCTTTTTCAACCTGTGACCAGTGACCACATTGGCTGAAAATGTGTGCATCGGCATGTGGCACAATATTTAAAATATCCCATGTACGCGATACTGGAATCACCACATCTTGTGTACCGTGAATCAGCAATACAGGCACAGTGATGTCTTTCATTTTGTCAAAGTCGAGTGGGAACTCGAAACGGTCACGGTCACGCGCGCCCACAACATCCATTAAACGGTCTGAAGCATAGTCATTTTTTGCAGAAGCAAAACGGACTTTGACCAACTCATCTGTAATCAAGTCTTTATTTACCACGAACATTGAAAGCGTCTTTTTAATGCCTTCTTCAGTCAATACAGGATTTGCATGCGCTTTGAGGGCTGCAGTCTGTTTTGCACCGCCTGTACCCATCGAGATAATACCAAGAACACGCTCTGGGTAGTCCAATGCCAACTGGAATGCCAACCAGCCACCCAACGAGTTACCCACCAACCAAGTTTTTTCAATGCCTAAGGCATCTAAAGTACGCACAGCATGATCGACCCATGCACGGATGCCATATTGTGTTCCTGGTGCAACCACAGTTTGACCATAGCCAATGGTATCAATGGCGATACAACGTGCTTGCTCACCAATTTGTGGCAAGTTTAACCACCAGTTTGCAGCAGCCGATACGCCTGTACCTGAACCGTGTAAAAATAGAATAGGTGTACCTTCACCCACTTCGTGATAATGCGTTAATTCGCCTTCTGCTGTTTCAATCCATTTATCTTCTAAGCCAAAGAATGGATCTGTTGTATAGTCAGGGATTTGAACAGTGCTCATATATACTCCTCGTACAGTCTTTAGCTTGCGTTTGGCTCTAGGTATAGAATTTGACGTCAAGTGGACTCATTCAACATTACTTTTTACAGGCTTATATTACCTGTTCACACAGCATCAACTGATACAAATTTACGATCACAACCCATAAAAAAACGATTAAACAACTCTTTGAATTTTATAACTTTAATAAAATAAAAGTCTTAATTTATATAAGGTATTTATTCAGTAAATATTAAAAAAAGAGCGACTATAAAAAGCCGCTCTGATTTTTATCTAGCTTTAGAATTTATAAGTGTAAGTCGTGGCGATACGGTGTTCTTCTAAGTCATTCGCAAAGTTAAAGTTGGTATCGATGAACATGTACTGAAAACCAAGTCCTTTAAGTTTACCTTCAGGCACAACATAATTTACGATTACATTCGTTTCGTTTTCTTTACCCTCTTTAAGCGACTGACCAGCATTGTTGGTTAACTTATGGTAAGTACCATCTATATTATCACCGCGAAAATGACGTACTGTCGCTGTTAAACCAGATACACCCACATCGGCAAAATTATAGGTATAACCCAAACTCCAAGAACGCTCATCTTTACGAATGAAGCTCGCCACAGACCAGTTGTCTAAGTAAGGCTGCGGCACCCACCCGCCCAAGGTCGGGAACATTGGGGCTTTTGTACCGTGCTCACCAAACATTTGTTGATAACCTAACTGTACAGTGTGCATCCCATTGTTGATTTTTGCACCCGCAGACACGGCCTGGCTGTCAATATTGCCATACAGCTTGTCACCCGATTCGCTGTTGTCAAAATAGCGTACATGGGTATCCAGCTTAGTTTTTTCAGCCAAAGTCGTTTTATAGTTTGCAGCGACATAATGTTGTTGATAGATGTTGGTTACATCCGCATACCAATAACTTCCACCTACTTTAGGGGTAAATTGATGATCTACTCCCACAAGATACATGCCATCGTCTGTGCTTAATTTATTCGCTTCAGCAGCAGAAAAATTATTTTGAGGGAACAACGTAAAATCTTGGTATTGGTTATCATAACGTGCATTAATACCGTCTAAATAAGCCAAAGTTAATTTAGTATCTTTTAAATCCTTTGATTCTAACCATGCACCGCTATAAGTCGTTAACAATTGACGCGATGGGTCAAAAAACACCACAGGTGACATTGGTAATAAGTCACCTACTTTTAATTCAGTTTCAGAAAATTTAACTTTTAGAGTTGCACCGACCTTACCAAAATGATCTTTTGACTCTTTACCATCATGCGGCAAAACCCAGTCTGCATTTTTATCACGACCATTGAGTTTTACTGCGTGTTGAACCAGAAGATCAGCACCCACCTGAATTACGCCTAAATCGTGATAACCCGATTTAGCATCCAAGGTGACTGCTTGTGACCATGAACCAAAGTTCCCCGCAGGGTTGTCTTTAATTTGACGATCTAAATAAAAATTCTTAAATTTAAGTTGAACATTGCTGTCGTCAATAAAATCTGCCTGAGTTGCAGTTGTCCCTAAAGTTGCTGTCGCAGCAAAAAGTGCTATCCATAAATTGTGACGATGCATGCGTTTTTCCTATTCATCCAATAAGCGAATCTGGGCATCATGCAAAACTCTTGTCATGAAAAAAATCCGACCACAGTATTAAGCTTTTCTACAAATTCAGCACTTTCTGTATCGAGCAGCTTTTTTCCAAGTTTTTTAATTCTTTTTAACGATAAAAAATTAAGCTCAAAATCCTCACTAAATGAATTTTTATTTGAATTCACTGCTTAATTTAGGTGAAAAACGCTGTTATTTTTTGCATCATGTGAAGGATTAATCTTTTTTAACTTTAAACCCATGTGTTAGCGTTATTTTCTATAAACCTAACTTATAAGAAAAACATTTTAATTAGCACAAAATTCAGCACGTTTTACATCTTTCACAGCATAAAAAAAGCACCCCAAACGCATTTGGAGTGCTTAATTCAAGCCTGCTTTATATTAAAAACTTAGGCTTGCATTTCACGTGCTTTAGACATAGTCAATGCCAAGTCTTCAATCATATCTTCCTGACCGCCCACCGTACCGCGACGACCAAGCTCAAGTAGAATTTCACGCGCAGATACTCCATATTTTGCTTCGGCACGTTTTGCGAACAATAGGAACGATGAGTAAACACCTGCATAACCTAAAGTTGCTGCATCACGGTCTGCACGAATTTGATGCGTCATCATTGGAATGATCAAGTCTTCAGCAATATCCTGCACTTTAAACAAGTCCACACCTGTTTCCATTTGCATACGGTTTGCGACCGCTACAAACAATTCAAGTGGTGTATTACCTGCGCCTGCACCTAAACCAGCCGAAGCCAAGTCAACACGGGTTGCACCTGCGGTCACAGCCGATACAGAGTTCGCAACGCCCATGCCCAAGTTATGGTGACCATGGAAACCAATTTCGATGTCTGAGGCGAGGTTGGCACGTAAAATACCTACGCGATCAGTCACATCTTGAGGCAACATATAGCCTGCAGAATCTGTTACATAGATACAGTTTGCACCGTAAGACACCATTTTTTGTGCTTCTTCGAGCAATTTTTCTGGAGAAGCCATGTGCGCCATCATCAAGAAGCCCACAGTGTCCATACCCAGTTTACGTGCTGCAGTAATGTGCTGTTCAGAAACGTCTGCTTCAGTCGAATGTGTCGCCACACGAATGGTTGCCACGCCTACATCATGCGCCATTTTCAGATGATCAACTGTTCCAATACCTGGCAGTAATAGTGCAGAAACTTTTGCCTGTTTCAGGTTTGGAATCACTGCTTTCAGATATTCTTCATCAGTAGCGGCTGCAAAACCATAGTTCACAGAGTTACCACCTAAGCCATCACCGTGTGTGACTTCAATTAAAGGCACACCTGCATCATCCAAAGCAGTGGCAATCGCAACCATTTGCTCTGGCATGGTTTGATGGCGCATTGGGTGCATACCATCACGTAAAGTCATATCATTAATAATAATCTTAGACATTTTGGTATTCCTTAAGCTTCAGCAGTTTTGAAAACGTGTTCTGCAAACATTTCTGCAGTACGTGCAGCCGCTGCAGTCATAATGTCTAGGTTACCTGCATATTTAGGCAAGTAATCACCCAAACCTTCAACTTCCAAGAAAATTGAAACACGGTTGCCATCAAAAACAGGGCCGTTTACAAGTTTGTAACCCGGTACATATTTTTGCACTTCTTTGATCATGGCATGCACAGATGCTGTAATCGCTGCCTGATCTGGCTCACCTTCCACCAAGCAGTGAACGGTATCACGCATCATTAATGGTGGCTCAGCTGGGTTAATGATGATGATGGCTTTACCTTGTTTTGCACCGCCAACTTCTTCAATCGCGCCTGCAGTTGTACGGGTAAATTCATCAATGTTTTTACGTGTACCCGGTCCCACAGATTTAGTCGATACCGTTGCAATAATTTCACCGTATTCCACAGGTTGAACACGAGAAACTGCAGCCACCATAGGAATTGTTGCCTGACCACCACAAGTCACCATGTTGACGTTTGGCACTTCGCCCGCTTGTAGCAACGCTTCAAGGTTCACTGGTGGTACGCAGAATGGGCCAATTGCTGCAGGCGTTAAGTCAATCATCAACACGCCAAGTTCATTCAGTTTGCGACTGTTTTCTGCATGCACATAAGCGGAAGTTGCATCAAAAGCAATTTTAATGTCATCTTCAAGTACGTGAGGAAGAAGACCATCTACACCGTCACTTGTGGTTTTTAAACCCATTTTTGCCGCACGAGCTAGACCTTCAGATGTTGGGTCAATTCCCACCATCCACACAGGCTCTAACCATTCACTGCGTTGTAATTTATAAAGCAAATCTGTACCAATATTACCTGGACCAATCATTGCACATTTAATCTTTTTCATGCATGTACTCTCTTAGAATCTCGATTTATTCCGCAGCAAACGCAGCTGTCACTGAACCAAAGCCTTCAATTTCGACTTTAAATTCTTCACCTGGCTGTGCAACAACCATAGGACCTAAAGCACCAGTTAAGATGATGTCGCCTTTTAACAATGGACGACCACGGCGCACCATTTCATCGGCTAACCACACGGCAGCGTTTAATGGATTTGCTAAACAAGCTTTACCCACGCCTTGAGAAACTACTTCTTCACCACGGGTCATCACCATTTTGCAGTTCACCAAATCCAGATTTTCTAGCTTGACTGGTTTTGAACCTAGAACGAATGCAGCAGAAGATGCGTTATCGGCCACGGTATCAATCAAACTAATTTTCCAGTTTTCAATACGGCTATCGACCACTTCAATGGCAGGCAAGGCATATTCAGTCGCGCTGATAATATCCGCATACGTGTGTTTTTCTTTGGTTAGATCTTGGTTAATCACCAATGCAATTTCTGCTTCTACTTTTGGCTGAATCAGCAAACCTGCAGGAATCGCTTCACCATCACCATAAGCCATATCGGCAAACAACATGCCAAAGTCAGGCTGATCTACACCCAGTTGTGCTTGAACCACTTTAGAGGTCAAACCAATTTTACGCCCCACCAAACGACGACCTTCTTTTAAGGCACGTTCGGTATTCACTTCTTGAACGGCATAGGCAATATCTACGTCAGCACTTTCACCACCAAGTTCTGGGCGGATTGGCGCAATCGCAGTTTGAGAGAGTTCGGCAGTACGTAATGCTTGCGCAACTGATTCAACAACAGCAGAATTCGACATCAATGTTTCCTTAAACTGCAAAAATTGGGCATATACCCCGAGATGTTGGAAAGGTAATAATAGAAAATAGGGATGATGACCCCGATCTTGTCCATTCTCAGGACAAGCTATCCAGCTCAGAGGTATGTAAACTGATTAAGAATCGGAAAAATGGCGGGTTTATGCCAATACTTATTTTCTTTTTTTCAATAGCTATTAGCTATTAATCTATTTTTATAAAAAGCAAGCAAAACAGTTGTCTGTAGGCTATGACATTATTTTCCGAGTCATTGACTCGGCAATTCGCAGCAATCTTAAAATGTCTTAATCCTAACTTTAGACTAAAAGCTAAGCCTTTTTATGACGCTCCCAAAAGTACATAAAAAAAGAGCAACCTGAAATTTTTCAAGTTACTCTAATTTCAAATTCATCTAAATTGTTTTACTGGGTTTAACTCGCCTGACGTAAACGATATTGCTGCACTAAAAAATCATGCAAACTCGGCACATCATCTGCAATGGTTAAAGGCTGATAACGCTGCAACACCTCTACACTATGCACGCCATAACTCACGCCTACACGCGGCATGGCAATGTTTTGTGCCATTTCCAAATCGTAAGAAGTATCACCCACCATAATCGCTTGCCCGACCTGCACATCGGTACTGCTCAAAATTTCCTGCAACATTAAAGGATCAGGTTTAGATTTGGTTTCACTTGCAGCACGTGTCGCCACAAACAAATCCTGACTTTTGGTTTGCGCCAACACTCGGTCTAAACCTTTACGGCTTTTGCCTGTTGCCACTGCCAATTTCAGTCCCAAACCTGACAACTCATCGAGCATATCTGCCACACCCTCAAACCAAGCATCGGTTTTTGAGTGTTCGACATAGTGTTCTGAATAGCACTGCAAAATCGCTTGATGCAGCTCTGGCACTTCAGGAAATAAACGCTGTGCCACTTCAGGCAAACCCAAACCAATAATACTTTTAGCCGCAGCATCGGTCAGGGGTTGCTGAAATTGTTGTGCTGCGAACTGCAAACTCGCCACAATTTGACCGACGGAATTAAATAAGGTGCCATCCCAATCAAAAATGATGAGTTCTACAGGTTTATTCATATTAGGTTCCTAAATTTGATTCGGCTTTTAAATTCCCTCGCTTTACCTTAACTCAAAAGGATAAACGACCAAGAATCAGCACATATATCACAACAAATATTCGATACGCGAAGGGCGACATGGATGTCGCCGTTTCGCTGTGGCACAGAGATGTTCCATCAGCGAAACAAAAGTTTTTTGTTACTTTTCATCTTTGAAAAGTAAGGCATAGCCTATACACCAAAAATTTAAATTAAAAACTATAAAATGTGGCTGTGAATTACCCCTAAAAACCTCATCTCCTTGTTGCGAAACAATGTTCCTCATCTTTAAAAAGAAGCAAGCTGCTATCGCACAACAGAGAGTTACAAAAATTAAAACTCAGGTGGCGCCGTCGGCTTATCCGCCTTTTGCGCTCTCAACTGCGCCACCAAACTCTGCATATCTTCAGGTAAAGGCGCTTCAATCACAGGATAGCCTGGAATTTCCAAACGCATGGCATGTAAGCACAAACGACGTGGCGCAGGACCCCGATATTCAGTTTGATGACCATATTTATCATCACCTACTAGCGGATGCCCAATACTTAAACCATGCACACGAATTTGATGGGTACGTCCAGACAATGGCGAAGCATATACCAAGCTTGCATGCATAAAACGCTCTGCCACATTCCACTGGGTTTTAGATTCTTTACCTTCTTTAGACACACGTACACGACGTTCGCCATTCGCCAATTCATAACGATGTAACGGCGCATCAATCAATTGTTTATCCAAACTCACCTGCCCTTTGACAATGGCAGCATAAGTTTTTTGGATTTTATGTTCGCGCAATAAATCTTGCAGGGTTTTTAAGGTACTGCGTTTTTTGGAAATCATCACCAAGCCTGAAGTATCACGGTCAATACGGTGAATCAATTCCAAATATTTTTTACCTGTCGCAGCACGTAAGCCTTCAATCAACCCGTAGGCAACGCCACTGCCGCCATGGACTGCAATGCCCGAAGGTTTATTCACCACCATCAAGCCTTCATCTTCATAAACCACACGGCTCAATAAACCCTGTGCCACCTTGTCTGAAATTGGAGCAGCACTGTCGTCTTTTTGTTCATAGCGAATCGGCGCCACACGAATTTGATCGCCAATATTCAGTTTGGTTTCTGCTTTAATGCGCTTTTTATTGACCCGCACCTGCCCTTCACGAATCAAACGATAGATGCGACTTTTAGGCACCCCTTTTAAACGACTAAACAAAAAATTATCGATGCGTTGACCCGCTTGATGCTCATCCACTTCAAACCAAGTGACACTTTGCCATTGTTGGGTAGAATTCATACAGTTAAGAGACCTAATAAAATACTAAAATTGATTAAAAACTGATCATTTAGGCTATGCTTTACACAAGAAACATAAGCTTAGCCCATAGGCAGATGATGCAAGGTTTGATATAGTCAGCGCACGGAAACCATCGTCAGTGGGTTCACGTTGAATCTTTTCAGGTTTTTCTGAAATAGAGCAATCAACCAACATCCCACTACATACGAGCAGGTCCCAAAAGAATTATGCCGACGCCGAAGGCTTATTATATCGGCAAAAAAGCAAACTGTTGCGTTTAATTGTACCTCAGGTACATAAATCAGTTTGCCTGAAAAAATATGTCGCCAACTCCAGTTGGTTTTTAAACGTAAACTGATACACATCAGATTAGTCGCACCCTGAAAACCACTTCAGGCTAAAGCGTTTGATGTATTGGATCTGCACAATTTGTAAAGATACGACGATAATTCCGTATCAAGACACTCTATCTATGAAAGAAGAGATGATCTTCGAGCAATGTGACAGTGAAAGTTACACACATCCAATACACCGCTCGTCCGCCAGTGAAGCGATCAGGTGACTTTATCCGTTTAAAGGTTAAAGCCGTATTGCCATCATCAATACGTGAATCATACACCGCAGCCCCACACAAAAAGGCCGGTAAAAAAAGCTCAGACCACAATTGGTTTTTTTGAGATCTGAGCAGTTGATCCGTGATGCTTGATGTTCGCTACGTGTCTAGCGATTTTTTGCTGTGTATCACTATTAGGTGTTACACCCATGAAACGTATGTTGATTAATGCAACACATGCCGAAGAAATTCGCGTTGCACTTGTCACTGGTCAGCGTCTTTACGATTTCGATTTAGAAAATCGTACCCGTGAACAAAAAAAATCGAATATCTACAAAGGTCATGTGACCCGTGTAGAACCTTCTTTAGAAGCCGTATTTGTTGAATACGGTGCAGGTCGCCAAGGCTTCCTGTCGATGCGTGAAATCGCAAACTCTTATTACAAAGCCGACCCTCGCCAAACTTCTAATATTCGTGAACTGATCACTGAAGGCACTGAGCTTTTGGTACAGGTAGAAAAAGAAGAACGTGGCAACAAAGGTGCTGCGCTCTCTACCTTCATTTCTTTGGCTGGTCGTTATTTAGTGCTTATGCCAAATAACCCGAAAGGTGGCGGTATCAGTCGTCAAATTTCAGGTTCTGTGCGTGAAGAACTCAAAGAAATGTTGGCATCTTTAAACGTGCCACGCGGCATGAGCGTGATTGTACGTACTGCGGGCATTGGTCGTTCACAAGAAGAATTACAGCTTGATTTACAACACTTGCTTGACCTTTGGGCGCAAATTCAAAACACCGCAAGCTCTGGCCCATCGCCAATGTTGGTACACCAAGAAGCAGGTGTGGTGACACGTGCGATTCGTGACTACTTACGTGATGATGTTGCCGAAATTTTAATTGACTCAGAACAAGCTTATAACGAAGCCTATAACTTCGTAAAAGCCGTGATGCCACGTCAGTTAGACAAGCTAAAAACCTATACTTTAAATGAGCCGCTATTCGCGCATTTTGGTATCGAAAGCCAAATTCAAACAGCTTATGAGCGTGAAGTTAAATTGCCTTCAGGCGGCTCAATTGTCATTGACCAAACTGAAGCATTAGTTTCAATCGACATCAACTCGGCTAAGTCTACCCGTGGTCAAGATGTTGAAGATACTGCGCTTAATACCAACCTTGAAGCTGCCGAAGAAATTGCGCGTCAATTGCGTTTACGCGACATCGGTGGTTTGGTGGTCATCGACTTTATCGACATGACCAAAGACCGCAACCAACGTATGGTTGAAGCCAAACTTCGTGAAGCAACACAAAGTGACCGCGCACGTATTCAATTTGGTCAATTATCACGTTTTGGTTTAATGGAAATGAGCCGTCAGCGCTTACGTCCATCACTTGAAGAAGCGACTGGTTACGTTTGCCCACGCTGTCACGGTACAGGCATGGTACGTGACCTACGCTCTCTTTCACTTTCAATTATGCGTAAAGTGGAAGAAATTGCCCTGCGTGAACGTCATGGTGAAGTTCAAGTCGAAGTACCTGTTGAAATTGCAGCATTCTTACTGAATGAAAAACGTCACAGTCTGGTTTACCTTGAGCAAACTTCAAATGTGCGTGTGACTGTATTACCTCACCCACACTTAGAAACCCCGCATTACGAAATTTCGTATAATCCTGAAGGCTTTGCACCAACCAGCTATGAACGTACTGAAGCAACTCGTTCAAGCGAAAAAGAGTTGGGTTATGAATCTTCTGAATGGCATTTAGAAGAAGCCGATCAATCGCACAGCCACGCTGCTGCACCTGCGGCAGAAAAAACTTCTGCAAGAAAACCACAAGCAGCACAGCAAAATAAAGCATCTGCACAACAGCAGCTTGCACCTGCGGCAGCCACAACAGCTGCAAGCCCATGTGCATGGTTAGAAAACCTGTTTGTTCAAAAGCAAGCCAGCACCATTGATCAAGCACGTAGTGCCAACAATGCGGCGGCAGCCATTGAGCAAATGGTAAATAGCGGTGCCGTGAGCCGTGGTCAGTTTGGTCAAATTGCAACTGCATCTGCTGCCCCTGCTGCAAGCAGTCAAAATGTATACCTTACACCATCGACAGTGGCACAAAAAACTGAACGTGACTCTGCAGAGAAATCTGCTGAACGTGAAGACAAACCTGCTCCGCGTCACAACAACAAAAAGCCGCGTCATAGCAACAACAATAACAACAAGCACAAAGAGCAACGTGAGCCACAAACTCAGCACGACAATCAACAACATCAAGTGCATGAAGAAGTGGTTCAGATGTCGCGTCAGGAGCAACGTCAGGAAGCGCGTGAAAACAAACGCAATTCTCGTCGTCAGCACAGCAATGACCAAGCACCGCAGCAGCAAGAAGCTCAAAATAACAATGAGCAGCAAAATGCCGTGCCACGTCGTGACCGTCGTAACCAGCCTCGTCCAGAACGCCCAAATCGTCACCGCGACCCAAGCGTATTGAATGAGCAAGCACCTACCGCAGTGGCTTCTAATCAGCCAAAAGTGGACTTAATTGATGCACCGCGTCAAGAGTTCAACACGACGGCTTTGGTAGTGAATGTCGATCAAGCTCAAACTGAAATTGTGGCATTGAATGCTGCGCCAGTAGCGGCTGAACCAGTGACAGCAGTAGAAGCAACTATGCTTGAAACGGTTACTGAACCAACTCAAGCTGTTGCAGTGGTAGAAGCTGCAACCGTTGTTGCAGAAGAAACAGCTGCACCTGCGGAAGCTCAAGCACAACCGACTGCGCCTGCAAAACGTGCCAGCAATGACCCGCGTCAGCGTCGTCGTCAGCAACGTGAAGGTCAAGCGCAGCAAGTAACTGCACCAAAGTTAACACCTTCACAGGTGCCAACTTTAGCGCAATACAGCATTGGTAGCCTGATTCGCCACGTCTATGGCGAAGATTGTTCAGTTCTGATTGAACAGTTTGGTTTAATTCCAACGTTCAATCGTGCTTTGCAGAAGTTCACTGACGAGTATGCTGCAAGCCTTGTTAGCACTGCGCCTGTGGCAGAGAAAAAACCTGTCACTCGTGATGTGGAAGTTGCCAAAGCTGCTCCTGAAGCTGAGCCTGCACCTGTGTTAGACCTAACACCACCAAAACCAGTGTCAGATAAGCGTGTTGCCAACGATCCGCGTGAGCGTCGTCGTTTAGCCAAACAAGCTGCTGAGCAAGCATTGGAACAAGCCAAGCAAGCACAGGCAGTAGAAAAAGCTGAAGCGGAAAGCACACCTGCAGCAGAGCCAACGACTGAAGTTGTGGCAGCTACAGAAGGATCTGTAGAAGCAAGTTCTACGGTAGAAACGTCTGCAACAGTAAGCACTGAAGTCGAAGCAACTACAGAAGTAAACCCTGAAGCAGTGGCTACAACTGAAGCTACTCAGCCTGAGTTGAACGCGCAAGACGACCTTGCACAAGCTGTCACTGAAACTGCAGCAGCGCAAGAAGAAACTGCCGTTGAAGTGGTCGCACCTGTACAAGCGGAATTGGCTGTAGACGACCCAGTCGAAACTGCTGAATCTGAACAGGACAAAGCAGAGAAAGAGAAAACTGCGCGTCCGCGTCGTCCACGTGGCCGTCCACCTAAAAAAGTAACTCCGCCAACTGAGTCGTAATTCGCACTTTTGCAGCGGAATAAAAAAATCCAGTCATTTTAATGGCTGGATTTTTTTTGCTACTTTAGAGCAAATGCAGTGGTGACTTAAATTTAAGCAAGTTAATTTGGTGTTAGGTGTTTTTGATTTTTAACAGCTTTTATAAAAACATCAGTCAAAGCTAAAAATTAGGTTGATTGCACTAGGACTAAGGGATTACAAAACAATAAGACGCGATGCTTTGCAGATGCAACGGATGATGACAAAAACAGGATTCTTATGTACCAGATGACAAAAAGCGATTTAATTGGCTTAACGGATGTTGCGGCAAAAATTCCGCAGTTTATGACTAAAGTGCCCCACCTGATCACAGGGTTAAAGCAAGCCTATTTACGCACACCCAATACGCCTGCAGGCTTAGGTCTTGCGTTTGAAAAAGCCGTGCATCGTAACCCGCATGGTTGTGCCTTGATGTTTGAAGATCAGCAGTACAGCTATTTGCAGCTCAACGCATGGGCTAACCAAATTGCACATTACTATTTAAGCATTGGCGCACGCAAAGGTGATGTCATTGCGGTGATGTTGGAAAATCGCCCTGAATTAATTGCCAGTGTCATTGGCTTGGCAAAAATTGGCGTTATCGCGGCTTTGGTCAATACCGCACAAGTCGCCAAAGTTTTGGCGCACAGCATCAATTTAGTCAAACCAATTGCCGTGATTGTGGGGGAAGAATGTCGCCAAGCCATTGCCGATATTCGCCAAGAACTTGAGCTTGCAGAAAATCGTCTGTATTGGTTTGCAGATCAAAATACCCGTACCGATGCCGGCACTGCGCCTGAAGGTTTTCAAAATTTAGCGCAATGCATTGCATCATTCCCAAGCTTTAATCCTGCCACCACACAGTCGGTACAGGGCAAAGATGGGCTGTTTTATATCTATACCTCAGGTACAACAGGCTTGCCTAAAGCGGTGATTTTCACCAATAGCCGTTGGACGTTGGCTTATGGTACCTATGGTCATGTCTTGGGTTTAAATCAGGATGATGTGATGTACTGCACTCTGCCGCTGTACCATGCCACAGGTATTGTGGTGTGCTGGTGTGGCGTAATTGCAGGCAGTGCCACCTTTGCCATCCGTAGAAAATACTCCACTTCATGCTTCTGGCAAGATGTACACAAATTCAATGCCTCTGCGATTGGCTATGTGGGCGAATTGTGCCGTTATTTAATGGATGCGCCTGCTTCTGATTTAGAGCGTGGGCATCGTGTGACCAAAATGATTGGCAATGGCATGCGTCCTAATATTTGGAGCAAATTCAAAACACGCTTTGGCGTTCAGGAAATTCTGGAACTGTATGCGTCTAGCGAAGGCAACGTCGGCTTTAGCAATGTGTTTAACTTTGACAACACGGTTGGTTTTTCACCGACACCTTATGCGGTCATTCAGTTTGATAAAGAAAAAAATGAACCCGTACGCGATGCCAAAGGCAAATGCATGAAAGTCAAAAAAGGCGAAGTCGGCTTATTGATTGGAAAAATCACCCGTCGCTCACCGTTTGATGGCTACACCGACCCTGAAAAAAACAAGGCGGTGATGATGCAAAACGTGTTTAAACAAGGCGATGCCTATTTTAACACGGGCGATTTAGTCCGCGACATTGGCTTCCGTCACGCCCAGTTTGTTGATCGTTTAGGTGATACCTTCCGCTGGAAAGGTGAGAACGTATCCACCACAGAAGTAGAAAACATTGTCAGTGACTATGAAAAAATTGCTGAAGCTGTCGTGTATGGCGTTGAAATCCCACATACCAATGGTCGTGCAGGTATGGCTGCTATTACCTTAAACGAAGGCTGCCAGTTAGATGAACAAGACTTGCGTCAAATGCTGGTGGAGTTTAAAAAAGCAATGCCCGCTTATGCAGTACCCGTTTTTTTACGCATTCAAAAGCAAATGCAAACCACAGGTACATTTAAATATCAGAAGAACACCCTGAAAACTCAAGGTTTTGATTTAAAACAGTGTGATGAAAAAATTCTGGTGTTATTGCCAAACCAATCTGCTTATTGCGAGCTGACCCAAGAAATTTACGACAATATTCAACAGTATCAATATCGCTTCTAAGCCACTATGTTGCCTATTTTTTGATTAGATACGACAAATTTGTTGCATTTATAATCAAACATAGGCAACTTTTTTATTTTTTACTTGCGCTCGCTTCATATCTTGCTACAATACGCTCCATCAAACGAAGTGGTGCTTAAAACCCTCTGGTTTTTCTTGCACTTCACAATCAAGCCTGCTTGATTGCTGGTTCAGGGTCGTTAGCTCAGTCGGTAGAGCAGCGGACTTTTAATCCGTTGGTCCCGCGTTCGAATCGCGGACGACCCACCATTTCCTTGATCAACCTTAGATGGGTCGTTAGCTCAGTCGGTAGAGCAGCGGACTTTTAATCCGTTGGTCCCGCGTTCGAATCGCGGACGACCCACCATCTTCTTCAAGGTTGATACTTTAAAAATGATCATCGTCATTTTTACTCCTCTGGGTCGTTAGCTCAGTCGGTAGAGCAGCGGACTTTTAATCCGTTGGTCCCGCGTTCGAATCGCGGACGACCCACCATTCCTTCTAAAAAATCTTTAAATTACCAGTCATCACAGCACTGTTCTGTGGATCGTGCAGTTTCGTAATTTACTATAGAATTCCCGTATTCTGCCCTGTTTGACTAACACTTTTATCCACTACACCTTGCTCAATTCAGTTGTAGACGATGTGCCATCATTGATAAATCATACTTTACACATCCCAAATAAAAACTTGATGTAAAAAAACAAAAGCCCAAAAGTTTTTCACGAATGGGCTAAGAATTGAATGAGCGAATAATTAACTTGCTCTGATTAAATGATAATTTTGCGAAGGTAAGGGATTGGTTTTAAAGTATTCACGATTATTTTCTGTCGCAATCGCAATTTTGTTTTTATCCATAATTAAATTATGATCTTGATCAACATTATAGTAAAAGTTCACCCCAGAGGCGCGTGCCACCACAATTTGATGCGCGTCTTCATCATAGAACCATAAGTCTTTGCGGTATTTTTTTTCATTGTCGTAACTGATTTGCCCCGCATTGACAAAAATACGATGCGCTGTCCCATCAGGCAATAAGGTCAGAATATAATCGACTGTTCCGCGTTCGCACATAACAAACTTATCTTCACAGCTAATCTGAATGGTATAGCGTCCCACATAAGTTAGATGATTCTCGGGAATATGATGTTCCGTTGCAGCCGTTTGTATGGGTGCGGTTGCCTGCCCTGCCACCTCAGTCAGTCTTTTGGTTTCTGCCTGTTCTGTATATTTTTGCACGGCAGCTTGCTCAAGTTGTGAATCATCGCATCCAAGCAATGCCACTGCACTCCATATTGAAACTGCGCAAATATTTGATTTAGCTGACACACTATCCCTCATATAGAGTGACCAGACTGAATACTCAGTCCTATTCAAACCACTGAATAGGCAGCTCGATGTAAGCCATGCTTTTCCTCAATCCTTTGTGGTCAAGCGCTTACTCTGCCCATCGCTTCTTTAGGATATTTTAGGTGGATGCTGGTTTAAGCAACACCAAATGTTACATAACTTTACTAATTGCCTTGCTTACCGCCCTTTAAAAACCCAAGTGCATCACCATTTTTATTTTATATATAGATGATGTGCTGTGAAGCTAAACATCAGCCTGTATTTATTTTGAATTTTAGATCTCTTAAGGAGAATTAGATGGCCAATGTTGGTTTATATCGCTCAAACCGCTCAAATATGATTGCTGGGGTTATGGGTGGTATTGCTGAACGTTTTGGTTGGAACGCAAATTTACTGCGCTTAATTTTTGTGATTGTTTCCGTGATGAGCGCTGCCTTTCCTGGCATTTTGGTGTATTTGGTGTTGTGGTTGGTGATTCCTAAACAAAACCAGTCGAATACAGCAAACTATACTCAGGGCTACACAAGACCTGTGCGCACAGTCAATCCTGATCAAGACCGATAAACGGTATTGAAATTTGAAAGACTGACCATATTTAAAGATTCATAGGCTTGAATCGTTTACCGATTCACTCGTAGACACCACCCTATTCACACAACTTTCTTCTTTTTCGCTACGATTGCTCCCCCAAGCATCGTAGCTTTTTTTTGCCTTTCAACCTGCACCATATTTCAGAGTGTCATAACAGTTCAGTGTTTTCAGAATTGAAGCGTGTTGAATTCGCATCGACAATGTGAGTCAATCAATTCGTCTTTACAGCAAGCTGTTGATTCAAGACGGCAATCATGTCGGCACGGCTAATAATCCCCACCAAACGCTGCTGTTCTACCACAGGAATATAGTTAAAAGAACGCTCGACAAAGTACGGCACAAGGTCTTGAATACTTTGTTGCGGTTGCACCGTGACCACTTGGCGCAACATGATATGTTTCACCTGATGTTTCCAGCTATACGGAAAATCTGTTGCGTGTTTAAACCATTCCACCACTTCATACAGCGCCAAAGTTCCGACCAAATGTTGTTCAGTATCAATGACAGGTAAACTCATTAAATTCATGTGTTTGAATTTTTCTAAAGCACTGTGAATATCATCATCTTGGTGCAAACTGACTACATCTTTACTCATAATATCTGCACAAGTCAGTGCTTGAGTTTGTCGTTCACTGGCTTTGTGCTGCGCTTCTAAAATGATTTTTTGTAAGTCGTATTCACTAATATCTAGCAACTGGGTTTGTGCATCTAAAACATCTTGAATATCTTGCGGCTGAATAGTGGCTTTTTGAGTAGGCGTTGGGTCTTGGGTACGTTGATTCAACTGTGGCGTTTGAGGATAAGGCTTGCCAATCATGCGGTTAAATACGATTGCAATCATCATCAGCAAAACTGAATTAAGCAGCACAGGATAAAAGATGAAGTGATAACCCAGCTCACGCACGGCATCTCCGCCAAGCACTGCGGTAATGGCCACTGCTCCACTCGGTGGATGCAGCGAATCGGTGGTCATCATCAAGAAAATAGATAAAGCCACAGCCACACTAAAGGCTTCGGTTAAATTTGGAATATATAAAGCACAGCTCACGCCCATAATTGCTGCAATACTGTTCCCAACTACAATATTCCACGGCTGCGCCAAAGGACTGGCAGGCACAGCAAACAACAATACCGAAGATGCACCCATTGGCGCGATATACCATGCGTTAATATCGCCCAACACCCACCAACTGATCAGGGAAGATAATGCCAAACCCAATAATGCGCCCAAACCACAAAGTAGGCGTTCTTTTAACGGCAATACTTTAAAATTGGGTTTCAGCGTATTCAGCCAATCAAGTTGTGAATGAAACACGGGCAGGCAATCCAGTGGTGACAATTGGACAAGATTATAAGGCAATCATTTAGTAATGATGTATTTGTTTTATATCTTTCATTTATCAGTGAATTTGTAAAACCCCAAACAACCAACCGCTAGTTGTGCTTTAACCTTTGCCAGCACCCCGCAAAATCCTTATAATTGAGCACAATTTTTCTCTAATTTTAAGTGGATGACCATGAGTCGCGCCATATCGCATATTGATACCTTTCAAGGCTTAATTCTTGCCTTACAAAACTACTGGGCGGAGCAGGGCTGCGTCGTTTTACAACCTTACGATATGGAAATGGGTGCAGGGACATTCCACACTGCCACTTTCCTACGTGCTTTAGGTCCAGAAACATGGAACGCGGCGTATGTACAACCATCTCGTCGTCCTAAAGATGGTCGTTATGGCGAAAACCCGAACCGCTTACAACACTACTATCAATTTCAGGTGGTGCTGAAACCAAACCCAGACAACATCCAGCAGTTGTATTTAGATTCTTTAAAAGCGATTGGAATTGACCCATTGGTGCATGACATTCGCTTTGTGGAAGATAACTGGGAATCTCCAACACTTGGCGCGTGGGGCCTAGGTTGGGAAGTATGGTTAAACGGTATGGAAGTGACGCAATTCACTTACTTCCAGCAAGTGGGTGGAGTTGAATGCTACCCTGTAACAGGCGAAATCACTTATGGTCTTGAGCGTTTGGCAATGTACCTGCAAGGTGTAGACTCAGTTTACGACTTGGTTTGGACTAAAGGACAGTTTGGTACTGTGACGTATGGCGATGTGTTCCATCAAAACGAAGTTGAACAATCGACCTATAACTTTGAATACGCACCTGTAGAAAAAATGTTTGAACTGTTTGACTTCTATGAAGTAGAAGCGAGCCGTTTAATTGCAGCAGAATTACCATTACCTGCTTATGAGCAAGTGATTAAAGCATCTCACTGCTTTAACCTGTTGGATGCGCGCGGTGCAATTTCTGTGACTGAACGTCAGCGTTATATTTTACGTGTTCGTACTTTGGCACGTTCTATTGCACAAAGTTATGTGGCTGCACGTGCAAAATTAGGCTTCCCAATGGCTGAACCGCATTTACGCGATGAAGTCTTGGCACAATTAAAAGCACAGGTTGAAGCGGAAGCCAAAGCGCAAAATACTGAGGAAAGCAAATAATGTCTAAACATACAGTTTTATTTGAACTCGGTTGCGAAGAACTCCCACCGAAAAGCTTAAAAACCTTACGTGATGCACTACTTGCAGAAACTGAAAAAGGTTTGAAAGATGCAGGCTTGGCTTTTGATGCAATTGAAGCCTATGCAGCACCACGTCGCTTGGCACTTAAAATTGCTAATGTCGATGCCGCACAAGCAGACACACAAAAACGCTTTGACGGCCCTGCTGTTCAAGCTGCTTACGATGCCGAAGGCAAACCAACCAAAGCCCTTGAAGGCTTTATGCGCGGTCAAGGCATTACGGTAGATCAAGTCTCTACATTCCAAGCAGGTAAAGTTGAAAAAGTGTGCTACTTAAAAGACGTGAAAGGTCAAAGCCTTGATGCGTTATTGCCACACATTTTACAAACAGCATTGGACAACCTGCCAATTGCAAAACGTATGCGTTCTGCTGCAAGCCGTACTGAATTTGTGCGCCCAGTAAAATGGGTCGTTTTACTTAAAGATCATCAAGTAATTGAAGCAACGATTCAAGACCATCAGGCAGGTAATGTCACTTATGGACATCGTTTCCATGCACCTGAAGCTATCACTTTAACGCATGCCGATGAATATCTAGCGAAGTTAAAAGCTGCTTACGTTGTGGCGTCGTTTGAAGAGCGTCAAGCGATCATTGATCAGCAAGTAAAAGCATTAGCGGATGAAGTGAATGCGATTGCAATTGTTCCTGCGGATCTACGTGACGAAGTCACTGCACTGGTTGAATGGCCGGTAGCTTTACGTGCCAGCTTTGAAGAACGCTTCCTTGCCGTTCCTCAAGAAGCCCTGATCACTACCATGCAGGATAACCAGAAGTATTTCTGTCTGGTGAATGCTGAAAACAAATTACAGCCTTACTTCATTACCGTTTCAAACATTGAGTCTAAAGATCCGACTCAAATTATTGAAGGTAATGAGAAAGTGGTTCGTCCACGTCTGTCAGATGCTGAGTTCTTCTTCCTGCAAGACCAGAAACAGCCATTAGCTTCTCGTAAAGAGAAACTGGCCAACATGGTATTCCAGGCACAACTGGGTACTTTGTGGAACAAGTCTGAACGTATTGCTAAACTAGCTGTCGCACTTGCTCCGATTACGGGTGCAAAAGCTGAAGATGCTGAAAAAGCTGCCCTGCTTGCAAAATGCGACTTAACTTCTGAGTTAGTAGGTGAATTCCCAGAACTTCAAGGCATCGCGGGTACTTACTACGCACGTCTTGAAGGTGAAAATGACGAAGTTGCAGAAGCTTTAGGTGAACAATACTTACCTAAATTTGCGGGTGATGTGCTTCCACAAACCAAAACAGGCACGACCATTGCCCTTGCAGACCGTTTAGACACGCTCACAGGTATTTTTGGTATTGGTCAAGCGCCGACAGGTTCTAAAGACCCATTTGCATTGCGTCGTTCTGCGATTGGTATTTTGCGTTTAGTGACTGAAAATAATCTTGATGTTTCAATTGAAGAACTGATCAAGCTTGCTTTGGCAGCTTATGGCGATGTATTGAAAGACCACGACAAGACGTTAGCGGATGCTGTTGCATTCCTTGAAGGTCGTTACCGTGCGAAATACGAAGACCAAGGCGTTGCGGTAGATGTGATTCAAGCCGTTCAAGCTTTATCACCAAAATCTCCACTAGATTTTGATAAGCGTGTGAATGCAGTAAATCACTTCCGTGCCTTGCCTGAAGCGGCTGCATTGGCTGCTGCAAATAAGCGTGTTGCCAACATTTTAGCCAAAGAAACCGCACCTGAAGGAAGCGTCATTGAAGCAAACTTGGTGGAAGATGCAGAAAAAGCATTATTCGCTGAACTTGCAAAAATCACACCTGTGGTTGAGCCATTATTGGCAGCAAAAGACTACACCACTGCACTCTCTCAATTGGCTGCATTACGTGCGCCTATTGATGCCTTCTTTGACAGTGTCATGGTGATGGCTGATGATGCTGAGTTGAAAGCCAACCGCTTACGTTTACTCGCGCAATTACGTGATTTATTTACACGTGTTGCAGATGTAAGTGTGTTGCAGCACTAAAGTCTTAATTGCTTGTAAATTAAAAGAAACCCCGCTATAAGTTAGTGGGGTTTTTTATTTTTCTCAAAAGTATGAAATTATCACAAGCTCAAAAAGCATTAGAATTTTTAAAATCTAATCCTAATCAAAAATTTACAGCTAGATTTATTGCTGATAAATTAATTGCTACATATCCTCAAGATTATATCGAGAAAAGAAATAATATTAAATTTGAAAACAATGAGGGTGCTTTTAAACAACAAGTTATTCGAGAGTTATATAGTATTTTCCCAGACTTAATTCAAAATAATCCTTGTGTAAAATATCAAGAAAGACCACGTCCACGCCAATATTGGTATGACCCCCCTTCAAATCTTTCACCAACAACAGGAATTGACTTCCATAATTCATTAATTATTGATGCAGAAGACAATAATCCACCACCAATTCAAGAAAAAATATTTTCAGAGTACGACTTATACCCTATTCTCATCGAATATTTGTCTAAAGAGCTAAACCTCTATAGCCTGAGAATTGATGAAAAAAAGTCTTCAAATAATCGAGGACAAAATGGTAATCAATGGTTACACCCTGATATTGTTGCTATACAGCCTATTGATAAAAAGTGGCATGAACTAGTGAAGTCCTGCGTTAAACATGGTTCAGGTCAGAATGTTCGCCTTTGGTCATTCGAGGTAAAAAGAACTAAATAACTCAAATATTAGAAGTAGCTTTTTCCAAGCAGTCAGTAATTCCAGTTGGGCAAATGAAGGATATTTAGCTGCGACCTCAATTTCTACCAATGACGTTGAAGAAGAACTGCGTATGCTTTCAGCTTTACATGGTATAGGTGTAATTTTACTCAACCCAGAAAATCCAACTGAAAGTGAAATCTTACTTCCTGCTCGCAGAAGACCCGAAGTGGATTGGCAATCAATAAATCGAATTTTGACTGAAAACTTGGATTTTAAAAACTTTATAGAGTTAGTTTCTATCTACTATCAAACTGGACGTATTCGTTCACAAGATTGGAATCATTAATCTGTAGGCATTTCACTTCAGATTCCCTATACTCAACCTAACAACACTCAACAAGAAAACAAGCTTATGAAACTTAAAACACTCATTTTATCGGGTTTAACTTGCCTTTCTCTTAGTGCGTGTACTTCTGCACCTGTCATTCCACAGCTCACAGCAGGTGTTTTACAAGAAGTGAAAAACATTGAAGTTTACCCAGACACTGTCAATAACAGCGCCAAACTCACAAAATTTATTGATAAATGCGTGATCGAATTTACAGGCACGCTGCAAGCAGGTCGTTCTATTGAACAGTGGGCATTTAAAGGCAATAGCTTAATTTCAGCAGGTTCTGCAACATTTGCACAAGATGGAACCAGCACAGCAACTAACTTTGACTTACATGATGCAACCGTGCAAAAAAACTTTATTACCCTACGCAACCATTTTCATAAAGATGCGCTTGCACAATGCAACTAAGCTAAAAACAGCTTTGAATGTATCTTGATGTAGCAAGATTGTTGGACTTTCAATATAAATGCAGCATCACTGGATATTTCAAACTAAGATGATAAAAGCAGTGTAGCCATTGTTGCCCTGCTTTAAAAACTCTCCAGAGTAACAAGACCCACAATTTTATGTGGGTCTTCTTCTTTAAGCCTGAAATGCTGCCATAATTTTAAATATTGTAAATTTCACCTAAAAATACATCATACTTGCGAAAAATAAACACTGCAGATCATCTAGGCTTTATACAATGCAGTACATTCTATTCAAAACCTTTCAACGACCAGTATTCGGCATCCTAAGAGGCGCAGCACAATGAAAAAGATCAATATCAGCATTTGTATTGGACTATTGCTCAGTAGTGCTTCAGTGTGGGCACAAAGTAGTGATACGCAACCTCAAAGCAACAAACCAATTCAGCCTTATGCAGACAATCCAAACCTCTTGCATGTTTGGGCATATAAAACTCAGGAAGGTGTGATTCAGGCTGCACAAAAAGTTGGTGAAGTAACCGAAAAAGGTATTGAAAAAATTCGCCCATCCGCACATCAAGCTTTAGACAACGCCAAGCAATTAGGCAGTCAGGGTGCGGCTCAAGCCAAACATACCGGGCAGCAACTGGCCAACAATGTAAATACTAAAATTCAGGAAACCAAAGAAGTGATTACGGGACAAAGTGATCATGCCGTACCTATCTATCAAGCACCATTAAGCGCGCCTTCGCAGAATATCGCCCCTGCAGCCACCACTACCGCACCTAATCAGGAAGCACAAACTCAGGCTGCACCAAGTGCAGAGGCTGAAGAAGAAATTAAAGTGATTAAACTATAATTTTTTTGATTTATTGGTTGCTTGAAAAGCACAAAAATAACTCAGCGCAAATAAATAAGCCTGCATTTAATCTGCAGGCTTATTCATGTGATAGCGTATCGATTTTTGAACTTGTCGGAATACATAAGCGCCTAATCCCAACAATACCAACAAACCTAAAGCGAAAAATAGATAAGCCTTCGGCTCAGGCGCATCTACAAATAAAGTCGCAGATAAAATGAAACTGGACAGCAAAACAAGCACAGCAGGCATCAACAACTTGGTCATACATACTACCCTTGGAATGATCAACAAAACCATGTTTTAAGATCATCTTAGCCCAATGGCAAAACAATACAAGTGTCTAAAATTTAAACCTTCTAAATAATGGATCAAACTTTGCAGCTTACTGTTCCAGTTCTAGGGTAAATTTGGCAGTATCTGGCAAATCTTCCACAAAGTCGTTGCCGCCAAACTCATCACTGCTCAGGTTCAAATCTTTATAGCTCAACACAAAATAGTCGCTATATTTTTTCAATATTAATGGGTGCATGCCTGCAGCAAGTGCATCTTGTTCCTTGCATAGTTTCATGACATGACGATCATTCATACTGATTAAGTAGCGTTCATCATTCAGATAAATTTGCACCAAACCACTGCCCTTTGCATAAATAGGAATCAGGAATTTATGGTTTAAGGCAATTGCATGTGCGGCATAGCTCTCAATTTTTTGGCTGATGATGTTAAACACCAAACCATGACCAAAATGGTCGAGCAAGACATTACGATTTTCATACGGTAACTGAATTTGTAAGCCAAGTTTGTTTAAATCGTGCTGATCGACCTGTTTATTGCTAAGCAAGGAGCGAATCAGGTTTTGTTTCAACTTGGCATCAAAAAAGTTACTGTCTAGCTGTAAGTTATTGTATTTTAAAATACGACCTAAAGACCAGCGATGGTTCGGCAAGACATTTTCAATCACTTTACGATAGTAAAACTTGCTGTTCTTTTTCACCTTGCGAATTTTTTGGTAAAAGAACGGCGCATCAAAAGGATGGGTTAAAAAGTCATTCAGTAATTCAGAGTTGGCTAAAATCGCAATTGCATCATGCCCTGTAAATGGCAAATGTAAGGTATGTAAATGCGGAATTAAAGGCTGAATTTTTAAATAATGCCCACGATCTTCAGCATAATATTGGTCATAGACCACAATATATTCACGCTGTGCCGATACATCTTGCGCTTGAATGCGCATATTGGCATTTAAGTCTGCATGATAAAACATGTTATAGCGTGGGTCATGAATATCTTCAGGGTCAATTGAATATTGCGGCACCAAAGCCACAATGCGGTTTAAATCCAGCAAATTGGAATATTTAATTGCCGCATAGCCACCCATTGAGCCGCCATAGCCCACGCGAATTTTAAACGGAGCAATCAGGTCTTGAATGGCTGCCAACATGGCACGCATAGAAGCTTCAGGAAACCATGATTTTTCCTTAGGCATGACCCCAATCACATTAAAATGAAACTTTTCCAGTGATTTTTCGGCATTAATAGACGTTCCTTTGGCCCGTGTAATTAAATCGCCAAAAGAAAAAATCAGCTCCTGAGATGAGCCTTTCATGAAAATAGCGCGGATATGTCCGTCTTCAAAAATTATGTGTTTGTCCATTCCCACACCGGCGCCAAGGCGCTGAATTAAACCGTTACTTTAAACTTGAATACCCTGTACGCAAGTCCAAAAGTGAATATGTTATTTTATAGATGCACAGCAGATTAAAAATCGCAAAATATGACACAATCTCTACATCCTGCCGCACAACAAGGTTTTGCTTTAGGGGCAAACCTATATCAACAAGTTCGTCCCAGTTACCCGCAAGAAGTCGATGTTTTCCTGCAAGATCAACTCCAAGTTCCACTTAATAGCAATATTGTAGACTTGGGTTCTGGCACAGGAAAGTTCCTGCCACATTTGCTCAAACTGACAACTCAGCTTATAGCGGTAGATCCGATTGCCAGCATGTTAGCCGAATTAGAACAACTTTACCCACAAGTTAAGACAATTCAAGCACGAAGTGAGCAATTACCACTGCACGATCAATGTGCAGATTTGGTGAGCTGTGCGCAATCTTTTCATTGGTTTGCCAATCTGCAAAGTTTAAAGGAAATTCACCGAATCTTAAAACCGCAAGGTCATTTGCTGTTAATTTGGAATCAACGTGATATTTCAGTCAATTGGGTCAATGCACTGGCAAAGATGATTTTGCCTTTTGAGGGCGATACACCGCGTTTTCACAATCAGGACTGGCGTCAGGTATTTGCCGATACAGATTTATTCCAACTTACTCACGAGCAGAAATTTCATCACACGCATGTTGGTACAGTTGAACAAGTCGTGTCTAAGCGTTTGCTTTCGACCAGTTTCATTGCTGCAATGCCAACTGAACAGCAACAACAACTCAAAACACAATTTGAACAATTAGTATTAGAATATACGAATAAGCATGTGCAAGATGAAATTGAATTTCCCTATTGCACACATTTGTATGTCTATCAAAAAGTTGAATGAGAGGGAGCAAATAAATGCAAATAACCTTTAAACACGCGATTGCTCCCTTAACAATTTTTTTGGCGTTCTCCCTCAGCGCTTGCGAGCGCAGCAAAGTAGAACATGCAGACAAACTCAGCCCTGAAGATCAAATCATGCAAACTCAGGTCGAGCAAGCCGCGATTCAGCCCTTTGAAATGACTGCGGATGACCCGCATGATATTCAATTGCTGATGGATTATGAACAACGCAATGACCAAATGAGCAATGATTTGGAAGATGAGTTAGAACGCTTGCATGAAAGCCAACAACTCGATGCTGCATTTGCACAAAATCGCCTGCAGGACAACATTCAATCTGCCTTGAGTATGCTCAAAGAACTGGATTTAAAGACACCGCAAGGGCGTTATATTCAAGGCCTAATGAGTCATTATTGGGAACAGCAAGCGCAATATCTAGCAACTCAAAATACAACTTCTGCACCTTATCCTGTCAGTAAAGAACAACGTCAGCAAGGCTTAGCAGACTTGCTACAGGCGCAGCAACAACTGGAACACTGGCGTGGGCAGTATCCTCAACTTGATGAATAGCGTGATTTTACGGACGCTGCTGTAAATACTGATGCACTCCTTCAGCGGCAGCGCGTCCTGTAGCAAAACAGGCTGTCAGCAAATAGCCGCCCGTTGGCGCATCCCAATCCAGCATTTCACCACAGAGAAAAACGTGTGGATTGGAATTTAACTGCAATTGTGCAGATAAAACCTCACGTTTGACTCCGCCCGCACAGCTAATTGCTTCTTCAATAGGACGAAAACCCTTTAAAGGCACCGTTAAATTTTTAATCTGCTGCGCCAATTGCATAGGTTGCTGCCAAAGGGCTTTATCCACCAACTCACGCACGACTGCAGACTTCACGGCATCCAAACCTGTCTTACGCCAAATATTGCTTACAGACTGTTTTTTGGAAAGTTGCAACTTTTGGCAGAGTTGCTCAACGGTTAAATCGGGTAGCAAATCGAGTTGTAACTGCAGCGGTTGTCGAGCGTGCTGCAACTGTCGCAATGCTCGCCCTTGCTTATAAATTAAGCCACTTTCCAAACCATAATGGCTAATCACAATATCGCCCATGCTCGGTTCAGTACCTTTCACCCATGCTTGCACACGTTTTAAAGGTTGCCCAAAAACAGGCTGCATATAGTTAGACCAGTGACATTCCACTCCTGCATTGCTGGCTTGGAAAGGCTGAATTTCATTGGCAGATAACCAACGCTGCCATGCACCATCACTACCCAATTTCGACCACGACACTGCCCCACATGCCATCACAATGGCGGCAAATTGCTGTTGTTCAATGTGACCTGTACTTAGATTTTGAATACTGAGTTGATTGTTCTTTAAATCACATACCTGATGCCGATAATGAAACTGCACGCCTGCATCAACCAAGCGTTTTAACCATTCGCGTAGCAAAGGTGCGGCTTTCATTTCTTGTGGAAAAATTCGCCCCGATGAACCTACATAAGACTGAATACCTAAACCCTGCATCCAGTTTTGAATCCAAGCCGCATCCCATTGTTGAATCCACGGCGCCAACCATTCCGCCTGATCATAACGCTGAATAAATTGTGCAATCGGTTCTGCATGTGAAATATTCAGACCCGTTTTACCTGCCATCAAAAACTTACGTGCCGCTGAAGGTTTCTGCTCATAAACATGCACATCATAGGCATACTGGCTCAGCACTTCGGCAGCCATTAACCCTGCTGGCCCTGCTCCTATAATTGCAATGCGCTGTTTCATGCCTGTTTACTCAGTTGTTGCACTTGAATCTGCAAGCGCTTTCGCCTCAACTGCAGCAGGTGTTAAAGTTGGCTGCTGTCCTTGCAAAGGCTGAAAATCATCAAAACGGGTTGTATAAGCTACTGGTTTGGTGATCAACAGTTCCTGACAACGCTCGCCACGTGCTAAATATTTGATTTCAAAGTGAGTGCGTGCTGAATCTACTGGAACATCCTGCTGAATAAATGGCAACTTCCACACTTCAATCAGCTGTTGCTGTGCTTCTGCAATATATTCAGGAATATTACTCACCAAAGTAATGCTGCCACCTGCTTTTAAGCGTGACAATAAAAACTCAAAAAACGGCATATTCAACCAACGCTGGGTGGCATTATGCGGTTCTGGATTCGGATATAAAATAAAGAATTGCTCGACTTGAGCAGGAAATAAAGCATGCACAATCCATGGAATCGCATCGGCATGAACAATCTGTAAGTTCTGCTGACCTTCAAGCTGATGCTGTTTTTGCATCGCCAAAAATTTTTCACGGGTGCGCTCAATTGCAATCAACTTGTGCTCAGGATGCTGCCCGCTAAACAATAGGGCGTGTTTACCTTTTCCGGCCCCAATTTCCACACAAACCGATTCATTGGCAATGGCTTGAAAATCACGAGGGGCATGCATACGCTGTGCTTGAAATTGACGAATTGGCATAATCAGATCAAACTTACAAAATTCGGCACAAGTCTATCAAGTCAGGTGCTATTTGCCTAATCCAATCCTGCATTTTTCATTTGGAGTTGATCATGCCACGCACTTTTCCTTGCCCTCGTTGTGGTGAACCTTCGCAATGGGAAAACAATCCATTTCGTCCTTTTTGTTCTGAGCGTTGCAAGCTCATTGATTTAGGCGCATGGGCAAATGACGAGTATCGTTTACCCACCCAAGATGCTCCGCAAGCAGAAAACTCTGAGGAATAAGCAATAAATTTCCACGCCAAATATTGCCTAAAACTACACACAGTTTCATGGAATTTTTCACATTTTTAGAAAAATTATTCAAAATTTAGTTGTTCTATAATTGCTTTCAGCAGAATTAGCACAGGTTATACTTTGCACTATTCGTGACTCCGTCACTGCACATAACAATAAAGAAAGCAAAAAATAACCTAGGAACATTTCACCATGAAAATCATGTTAAAAGGAATTGTAATGCTGTGTATTTTACTCTCTACCAGCAGTTTAGGCTTTGGACTGTACGCGCATGATTTACTCATGCTGTGCATAGGCATCTTACTGACAATTTTCACAATGCTGTTTGCAATTGAAAGCAAACAAATGCTGAATAATCCCTTTCGCAAATAAAAAAGTCAGCGACTGCTGACTTTTTCTTAAAGCATAAATACACACTGCTTTTAACCTGCTTGCCCTGCTACAAACGGGTTATGCTGTTTTTCAAAACCAATGGTGCTGATTGGCCCATGCCCCGAAATAAACTGGGTGTCATCAGGCAAACTAAAACACTCGCGCTGAATTGAATCTAATAATTGTTGATGATTCCCACGTGGAAAATCGGTGCGTCCAATCGAGCCTTTAAATAGCACATCGCCTGTCCACAAGACGCCATATTTTGCATTATAAAACATCACATGGCCTGGGGTATGCCCTGGTGCATAACGCACTTCAAAGCTTTCTTGACCCAATTGCAGCACTTCACCACCCTCTAACCACTGTGTAACCGTGACTTGTTCAGGGATAGGAAAACCATAACGTGCAGACACTTCTTGCAGTTGATCTAACCAAAAAGCATCTTCTTTCTGTGGACCAATCACAGGAACATTCCAGTAATGTTGCAACGCACCAACAGCCCCCGCATGGTCTAAATGTCCATGAGTGAGCCACAAAGCTTTCACCGTTAAACCCAACGCTTCAACTTCGGCTTTCAGCTTTTCAGGCTCACCGCCTGCATCAATCAAAATTGCTTCTTTGCTTTCTGCATCCCACACAATCGAGCAGTTTTGCTGAAAAGCGGTGACGGGAACAATTTTGACTTGCAACATGGTGGCGAACCTCAAAAATTAATGGCTTAGGTTAAGCTTTACAGCATCAAGATTAGCTTGAAGTAAATGTTTGAGCAAATCCAAATGATCGGCACGGGTATTCAGTGCAGGAATATAGGCATATTCTTTGCCACCTGCTTGTAAAAACAATTCTGCGTTTTGAATTGCCAATTCTTCTAGCGTTTCCAAACAATCTGCAGAAAAAGCAGGACTCATAATTTGCACCGACTTCACGCCCTGCTGTCCCCATTCTTCAAGTAAGACATCGGTATAGGGTTTGACCCATTCTTGTTTACCAAAACGTGACTGGAAGCTAATTGCCCACTGATCATCATTTAAATTTAAAGCATCGGCAAGCAATTTGGCCGTGATCCGACAACGCTCTGCATACGGATCACCCTTATCGGCATACGGCTGTGGAATGCCATGAAACGACATCAATAATTTTTCTGCCACACCATGCTCGGCTTGAAATTCACGCACACTTTGCGCCAACGCCTGAATGTATAAAGGATGCTGATAATAATCACGAATGATGGATAAGCCCGGCAAATTACGCTGCTGTGGCACCCATTTGGCAACGGCATCATATAAAGGTGCAGTCGAAGTTGCCGAATATTGTGGAAATAAAGGGAACAAAATCACGTGATCTTGAGGATTTTGACTCAAAGCTGCCAAAGCCTGTTGAATACCCGGATTGCCATAGGTCATTACCGGTAGAATATTCAATTCAAACTCAGGATATAGCGGCAATAACTGCTGTTTTAAAGCATCAACCTGTTGCAACAAAATTTCCCGCATCGGTGAATCTTGCTGCCAGACCATGGCATAAGCATGTGCAACACGCTTAGGACGAAATGGCAAAATGAATAAGTTCAAAATGATTTGCCAAATCGGTTTTGGAATTTCAATCACCCGTTGATCGGATAAAAACTGCTTTAAAAAACGGCGAACCGCTGCTGCAGTCGGTTCATCAGGCGTACCTAAATTGGCTAAAAGAACGGTTACTTTGGGTTTTGCTGTAGACAACATCCAGCCCTCGTGTCTGATGATTGAGCCCGACTACTTTAACAGTTTTTTCACTCTGTATTGAGAGATTAATACGGTGTTTTAAATGAATAAACCCGATCGGTATCTAGCAAATTGCTCTCTAAAAGTTTTTGCGCTTTTGCCGTGGTTTGCCACAACATCCGCTGACGATCATCACGCCCCGCCTGCACAATCCAGTCATTTTGACGCATTTGCATTTTAATCTGATGCAAGGCCCGAATATTGATTTGGGCACGTGCAACTGCATGCGCACGTGGCATGATCCGACGTGCATCCTCCAAACCAGTTTCATTCAAATATTCATTCATGCGTTTCGAAAAATATTCTTCAGGGGTTGGATGAATAAAAGTATTGCCTAAAATTGCCAACAACTGCGCCCAACTTAAACTTCGCTCAACTTTCAGCTCTCTAAAGTTACCATCCTGATAGGCATGCATGCGATATTCAAAACGATATGATTCATTCATCGACACTTTAGATACGCTTAGAAACGGGTCTGCTTCGCGCTGTCCCACATCGGTTTCCAGCTGACGTAACTTACTTTTTAAACGTTCAATTTCATCATGCAAAGCTTGTGTATTTTGCGGGCGCACCCAACCAGAAGTCGGATAACGTTCTAGCATTTGCGACATATTAAAGCGGACAGCAAGCTCTAAATCACGCAGAGTGCGGTAGCTAAACACCTGATCGACTTCTTGTTGTAATAATTTACGGAACTCTTTGAATTTTTCACGCAATTCAGGTTTTTCATCATGTAAAGATGAATCACGTGAATCTGGGTCTTCGTGCATAAATACAATGATCGGCTTTTGCTTGGTGACTGCATAAATATACTCTAAATGCATGTAACCCACGCCCGATACCGATTGCTCACCATATTGGCTGCCCAGTAATATCACCACATAATCGCAATCATCAATTTGACGACGTGCAAAAGCGGTACTGAGTGGGGTGCGTTGCTCTAATCCCCACGAAAAAAAACCCATTCCCACCAATGTTTGAGCCAAGATCACCCGTTCTGGCTGCATATCTGCCCCAGACGTCGAGATAAAGACCTGATAGCGCTTATCGAGCATTGGTTTCCCCTCTCCTATTGCCATTACAAGTCGGTCACCGTCTACTTGTAATGCCTTTCCCCAATCATAAAAAAATTATCTTAAAGTCAGTCCACAGTACTCACATTTGCGATACTCCAAGAAATATTGCCTGGAATAAGATGCTGCAACACGGGCTTTAATTGTTCTGCATTGTTCCCGCTGACATAACACGCAATTTGTAAAGTATCTGCCAAACTTTGTTCAAATAATAACTCATTTTTAATTAAAATGCGGGAAGTTTGACGCGCAACGGCAATTCCTGAGTCAATTAATGTCAGTTTCTGACCAAAAATGGACTCAATCGCAGGTTTTAGGAAAGGATAATGGGTACAACCGAGCACCAAATAGTCCGCGCCCTGATCGACCACAGGTTGCAAACTCTGCTGTAAGGAACTTAAACATGCCTCACTCATTTGCGCCCCTTGCTCAACAAAAGGCACTAAATCTAGATTGGTGACATTCAAGACTTGCACTTGAGCAGGAATCGCAAAACGCTGCATCACATCTTTAATAAGTTGTCCGCGAAAAGTCGCAGGCGTCGCAAGTACAGCCACAGTTTTGCTTTGGCTATTTAATACGGCAGGCTTTAAAGCAGGCACTAAACCAATAATGGGAAAATCTTCGCCGTAATGATCGCGCAGATAATCTAGACTAAAAGCAGAAGCAGTATTACACGCCACGACCGCAACTTTACAACCTTGTCGATATAACCATTCGATTGCAGCTGCAGTGAGTTCTCGAATATTTTGATCATCACGTGGGCCATACGGCACATGTGCAGTATCGGCATAATAAAGGATGCGCTCATTGGGCAAATATTCTGCAATTTCAATGGCAACTGACAAGCCTCCTATGCCCGAATCAAAAATACCAATTGGCGCACTGGCTTGTGCTTTTGGCATGGCTTGATTTAAGGGAGAAACAGGATGAATGGCTGTCATAGCAAGAGATTCAGCAATACAAAATGGGATGAATAAAGCTTAAACCTCAGCTGCTTAAATGCAAGTGCAAATCACCACTTTTCAACGATAAAATCGTTTCGCCCTGCGCATTTTCACTCAGCTCGCCCAATTCCACCAAATGTAAAAAAGCCGCACGCTGAATCAGGGCATTAATACCAAAACGCACATGCACATAAGGACGCAGCTCACCTGCATATTCACGCATAAAAATAGGATGCTCGGCATCAACAATCACAATATCCTGATGTGTAGTGATAAGTTGAATATAATTTTGCTGTCCGATTTCGACCACATCAACCTGATTGATGAACAAAGGCTCATCTTCTACCTGGATTTCAATTTGTTCCACTGGGGTTTTTAAATAAAACTTGCCCTGCTCTTTCCATAACACACTAGAAAACAGATCAACCAATGCCTGACGTTTGATCAATTGACCTTCGTGCCACCATTCTCCATTGGCTTTGACCAGCAAATCCATTGCTCCACAATGCTTTGGATGCCATTGCTCCAAAGGAGGGATTGATCTTTTGTGACCTGACTGTCCAGTTTTTATATATTGTGCAATGTGCATTAAATTTTTATTATCAGCCGTAGCTACATTTTCTGTCGGTTTGATTGAATTATCGTCATGCTTCATGCTGCAGTACCTTACTGACGGAAAAATAATACGATTCAGCCAATTGGCTAAGACTCGGTTTAAAACTATACTAGCTCACAATACTTACCCATACTGTAAAAGACACGATTAAATTTGTGTCTGGCAACTAAAAATACTCATGGCAGCACCGTTGCTTGATGCGGTTGCCACCTTCAATTATATGAGGAGTCCTACATGGAACACATCGAACGTGAATCGATGGAGTTTGACGTAGTCATCGTAGGCGCAGGCCCTGCGGGTCTTTCTGCTGCGATCAAAATTCGTCAACTTGCAATTGAAAACAATTTAAATGATCTGTCCGTTTGTGTGGTCGAAAAAGGCTCTGAAGTTGGTGCGCATATCCTTTCGGGTGCAATTCTTGAGCCTCGCGCCATCAACGAGTTATTTCCTAACTGGAAAGAAGAAGGTGCGCCTTTAAATGTGCCTGTGACTGAAGATAAAACTTTCTTCTTGATGTCACCTGAAAAAGCTCAGCAAGCACCGCATTGGATGGTGCCTAAAACCATGCATAACGATGGTAACTACGTGATCTCGTTAGGCAACGTGGTGCGTTGGTTAGGTCAAAAAGCCGAAGAATTAGAAGTTTCTATTTTCCCTGGCTTTGCGGCATCTGAAATTCTTTACCATGCCGATGGTACGGTTAAAGGCATCCAAACTGGTGACATGGGCATTGGTAAAGATGGCGAGCCAACGCATAACTTCACACCGGGTTATGAACTACATGCCAAATACACCATTTTCGCAGAAGGCTGTCGTGGTCATTTAGGTAAGCGTTTAATCCAGCAATTCAATTTGGATAAAGATGCCGATCCGCAACACTACGGGATTGGTATTAAAGAACTTTGGGAAATTGACCCTGCAAAACACAAACCAGGTTTAGTCATGCACGGTGCAGGCTGGCCATTAAGTGAAACAGGTTCTTCAGGCGGTTGGTGGTTATACCACGCAGAAAACAACCAAGTGACTTTGGGTATGATTGTGGACTTGTCGTATACCAACCCACACATGTATCCATTTATGGAAATGCAGCGCTGGAAAACTCACCCTCTAATTAAACAGTATCTAGAAGACGGCAAGCGTATTTCTTATGGTGCACGTGCTGTGACCAAAGGTGGCTTTAACTCATTGCCAAAATTCACCTTCCCAGGTGGTTCTTTAATTGGTGATGATGCAGGCTTCTTAAACTTTGCCAAAATCAAAGGCTCTCATACCGCCATGAAGTCTGGCATGCTTTGCGGTGAAGCAGTATTTGAAGCGATTGCTGCAGGTGTCGCAAAAGGCGGTGACTTGGCGATTGCTCGCGTAACTGAAGGCGAAGATTTCTTTGTGAAAGAGCTAACGGCTTACACTGAAAAATTCAACAACAGCTGGCTGAAAGAAGAACTTTATAGCGCACGTAACTTTGGCCCTGCAATGCATAAGTTTGGTCAATGGATGGGTGGTGCGTTTAACTTTATCGACCAGAACGTGTTTAAAGTACCATTTACTTTGCATGATTTAGTGCCTGATTTCAGCGCACTCAAAACTGTAGATGCAACCAGCTTTAAACCGAACTATCCAAAACCAGATGGCAAGCTGACTTTTGACCGTTTATCTTCAGTGTTCGTATCGAATACCGTACATGAAGAAAATCAGCCAGCACACTTAAAGTTGACAGATACCTCTATTCCAGTGAACGTAAACTTACCTAAATGGGATGAGCCTGCACAGCGCTACTGCCCTGCGGGTGTTTATGAAATCATGGAAAATGATGATGGTTCAAAACGCTTCCAGATTAACGCAGCCAACTGTGTTCACTGTAAGACTTGTGACATTAAAGACCCATCACAGAACATCACTTGGGTAACACCTGAAGGTGGCGGTGGTCCGAATTACCCGAATATGTAATTGCGAATCGCAATTGAGAAACCCAAAAGCAGTGCCTCGGCACTGCTTTTTTTATACACAGTTTACAAAATTACCAAGGTCTCATAATCCCTTACATTTTTCAGGTATTTCTCTATTCAAAAGCAGGCGATTGAATAACTTTCCTTGTTATGCTGTTTTTGCTTATTTTTTATCTTTTCTATTTTTAGTTTTTTATTTCGTTTTTTTCAGACTTGAACAACCGAAAATGTTGTTTTGTCAGCTTTTATACAATGCTATTCGGCATTTTATGCAGCACTTAGCACGGTAGCAAAATGTTGTAGATGCTGACTAAAACTGACTTGAGTGGAGTATAAAGCAGTACTTTGAGTTTTATCTTGCTCAAGCATTTGGTTGTTCTTCTTATTTTCATTAGAAGAGGAATTCCAACATGCTTAATTTAACAGACACCCTCAACCAACTTAAAAATGTGCAGGCACAACCTGCAGTCAGCTTATTTCTACCCACACATCGTACCTTTCCAGACAATCAGCAAGATGTGATTGCTCTTAAAAACCAACTTAAACAACTCGAAGAACGCCTGTTGGCAGACTATGACAAACGTCTAGTGGCACAAATTTTAGAACAGATTCATCATCAAACCAAAGATTTGAATCCCAACTACCATTTAGACAGTCTGGCTATTTTTGCCACAGCCGACAGTGCACAAGTACTGCGTCTGCCATTCCCTACCCAAGAACGTATTGTGATTGATCAACAATTTTCAGTGCGTGATTTTATTCGTGAGCTATCTTATGCAGTGCAATACTATGTGGTAGTGATCAGTCGTGAAATTGGACGTCTGATTAAGGCCTCCAATGATCGTGTAATCCATGAGTTTTCTGTAGATGACAGCGACTTGAATGAACGACTGCCACATGGTGCATTTCCTGTTCAAAATGATAACTTATATAGCACCAGCGGTGCAGAACGTGCCACAGCCGCCAATGAAGACCGTTTACTCAAAGAGTTTTTAAACCGTGTCGATAAAAATGTGCAAACTGTACGTGCCAGTGAGCCATTGGGCTTGGTCATTGTGGGTGATCGACGCAATATCAGTTTTTATGAATCTATTTGCGACCAACCCAATGCCATTATTTTCAGTGTAGATAACGTCACTCAGCTAGAACAAGGCAGCGCACAACACATTATTGACAGTATTCAGACCGAGCTAAAAAGCCATCAACAACAATTGCATCAGCAACATGCGCAGCAACTGGATGAACTCTATGCCAGTGACCGTGTTGTGACCGATCTGCAGCAAATTTATCAGGCAGTGTTGCAAAATAATGTCGATACTTTATATGTTCAACAAGGCTACATGCAGGCGGGTTGGGTCGATACCGACCAGCAACGAATTTATCTAGATCAAGCGCACGCACCTGACAGCGCACAAGCCACAGACGATGTGATCAACCATATTATTGATGCAGCACAGCAACACGCTGCCAATATCGTATTTATTCCTGCCGATTATTTACAGTCCAAAGCACCACTGACTTTAATGAGTCGCTATGCGGTCTAAAACTCAGTCCATTTGACTGTGATCTAAAAAACAGCCATGCAGATTTATCTACATGGCTGTTTCAATCAAGATTCAAACTTCTCATTCATACGCAAATCTACGCTTTCGCATGACTTTCTCATGAATAAAACGATCAATTAGAATCGAGTCGTTACCGCCAACTGTACCCGATGACTGTCGCTATGTGATCGCCCGCTATATTCATAATTCAAATTGAGAAAACTATGTTGTCCAAAGTGAAGTTGTGAACCTAAGGCAGCATGATATTGACCTTGATCGGCATGCCATGCATCAAACTTCAGTTTCTCCGCTGTGCCTACATAATGGGTATCTAAATATGCTTTTTCCTGAATCGGTTGGCTGTAATACAAGCTGCCTTGCAATTGCCATGCTGGATTCAACTGGTAATTGGCTTGCAAACCTGCACCAAAATTCCAGCGCTGCATCACCAAATCATCTAAGCTGTTGACACCATCCTGCTGAGTTTGTTCGGCATGAACATAATGTTGGAACGAAGCGTCTAAATACGGTTGAATCTGCATTTTTTGACTGAGTGGATAGCTATAATCTAGACGCAAACCTGCGGCATACATTTGTCCATCAAACTGTATTTTTTGTGCTTGAGCATGACCACGCTGCGCGTCAACATCCACCTGCATGCCTTTTAACCATGCCGCGACACTTAAATCACGATTAAGCTGCTGTGCTGTCCCCATAGTTAGTGCATAGGCTTTGCTCTGACTGCTATTTTTTGAGCCTGTTTGTACGGCATCATCTAAGTTCAGTTGACTGAAATCGGCCTGCGCTGCCAAGGTCATCCCTGCCAGTTTTGTTGCCACACCAACACCTTGATGATGACTACGGCGCTCACTATTTAAGCCGACATAATCCATATCATAACTTTGGTAATCACCCGAAAACCAAAGCTGTTTGGGTTGTGCGGTTGCCAAACGCTGTGCAAACTGACGTTCTTGCTTGCTGCTTTCTTCTGCGACATTTAAAACGGTATTGGCATAAAAACTTGGATCAAGTTGATGAAACAGTTGATTCAATGCCTGCGTAGAAACTGTACTTTCAGCAGCATTGCTATAACGTATAGTTTGAGCAAAATTGTTAAATAAGCGATTGGCAAAAACTTTTTCAGCATCTTCCAGCGTTTCTAACTGTTGTTTCTGATCAAGACTTGCTAAAACTACATCTAAATTACGGGCAACCTGAGTACGTCCTTCAAGTTCAGCAGCAAGAGCCGCCACCGTTTCAGTCGATTTACGCTTTGCCGTAATCACCACATCGGTATTGATTGTATCTGCCGCACGTACAGGCTCGCCCGTTGCATTCAGTTCAGGACGATAACTAACTTGTGTCAACTCAAATAATGGATTGCTTGAGCGATAAGCATCGAACTCACGCTGTACGCCTTGTTGCGCACGTAATACGGTAGTTTGTGAACCTTGTGCAGTAATAAGTGGCTGATCAAGTGGCACTTCATCAAACAGGTTCAACGTCCCTGCCAAATTGGCAGTTCCCGTTACCGTCAGCAAATTGCCAAAACGTGCTTTAAAACCCGCATGTTGCTGCTGATCTGCAGCAATCTGCATCGAATAGTTGCCTGTGATGGTTAAATTGCCTTCCTTTCAAGAAATGCACTGCCTGTTTCGACTTCTAAAGTGTTTTGTGAGGGTTCAAGTTCTTGAATCGTACTACCCATCTCAACTTCAGATGTATCTTGTGGTACTTCAATATCTTGAATTGCACTATCGACCAAAACGGTGTCGGTTAAAGCAGGCTCTACTGCAGGTGGAGCTACCACATCGACAGGTTGCTCTGCTTCTGACGGAGGTGATTCAAGTGTAGGTATCGTATCAGGCTGATTGACATCATTATTTTCTAAAACGGTAGCATCATCGCTAGGTACAGCATCATTGCTGTCTAAAAGTGAATCTTCAGTTGGTGATGTATTGCCATGATCTGTACTGCCACCACTCAAACCACCACCATTGGATGATACATCGCCATGATCTAGCTCTAAATTCACAGGAGGTTGATCGGTAATGGGTGCAGATGGTGCGACAGGTTGCTCTACTCCGCTGCCAATGCCTTCATTTGTAGTCGGTTGATCTTCTTGGCTGACATTTTCTGCCCCCAACACATCAGTGACTTGAACCGTGCTTGACTGAGAGCCTGAACCCGATGAACAGCCTGAGATACTCATGGTCAATAAACACGCCACACTCAGTGGCTTTAAAGAAAAGTTTTGCTTTTTATCTAAAATCATACCGTACTCAATCAAAATGATGATAACGCAAGATTTATTGATGATTGATCACGTAAAAAATTAAGCAGATTTTGCTCAGTCTAAATGGCATATTTTTTTAAGATAAAGACAATCAGTTAAGCCCCCCAAAATTATTTTTCTTAACTTGACTACTTTAATGCGACAGCTTAATCAGCTTTTTCAGCCTTATAAAACATAAACACTGCCATATAACATTCAAACCAAGCAAAACCCCAAATCTGCTTAATTTTATCCCCAAATGTTCTGCAATCGAACTCAATAAACTGATCGCATTATAGGCTAATTTTTCCATATATTAAAAAATATTTAAAATAATTTGTTAAAAATCAATAACTAAACAATAGAATAAACTCACACTCTAAAAATTATTTCTTATACAACACACAGAGCTTTGTTAGATTTTGCACAAGCACACAACTTGCCCTATAAATGCAGAAAAGTTGAAAAGTCCCTTAAAAAATGTGTAGCAGATAACGCAACTCGTGGATCGTTTCGCCATTTTTTAACTCAAACTGTGAAGCAGGTGGGATTGATGCAAAATTGATGAAAAATTAAAAATAAAGTTGAACGTCATGGCTAAAAACACAAAAGGCATATTTCAACTTGCATGAATTGCAAATGAAATATGCCTATATGGATCACATGACTATTTTATCGTGTTTAAATTATAGTGTTCTAAAAGTGCTGAGGCTAATTTTTGCCTATTAGCCTTTTTTCACCAAATAATGAAATTCTTTATTGCCTTGCTCATCTAAGCGTTCTTCTTGCAATAACAACTCATGCCCCAAATGCATGCAAAATTTTGGAATATCCCAAGACGTCGAATTGTCAGTTGCAAACACTTCAACCACATCGCCAGACTTAGATTTGCGAATGGCTTGATGCAACATCATCACAGGTTCAGGGCAACGCAAACCACGGGTATTCAGTTGAATGCTAGGTGTGACAGAAAGTTCAGACATGCACAGACTCGGTATTAAAACATCGGGCTAGTTTAGCATAAAGCGCAGCCTTGTTTTATGTGTTCCCGCTACGCATAGCAACACATCTCGTGACGTAATTGCCGTCATTTTCTCCCAAGATTAGCAATAGACAACTGTATTTTCTAAGGTATGATTAAGCTAAGTTTTTTAGATATAAAGAGTCTTTAGGAAAGATCATGCACGAGGAATCAGGCCCATCGTGGGGTATGCGTGGCCTAAGAAAATGGTTAGGCACTGCACCAGAAACCCGCGATGAATTGCTAAAATTAGTACAAGATTCACGTCGTTTTTTAGAACCCGATACGGTGGCAATGCTCGAAGGTGTTCTGGATTTACCTGCCACCAAAATCCGTGAAGTCATGACCCCACGTACCGCCATGATTAGCTTACAAGAAGATGATGAGCTACTCGACATTTTGCATGTACTGGTCGAATCGGCACATTCACGTTTTCCTGTGTTCTCATCTGACCAACCCGACAACGTGGTGGGGATTTTATTAGCAAAAGATTTATTGCCTTTACTGACTGAACAAAGAACCAAAGTCGATATTCGCGCCTTAATGCGTCAGCCGTTATTTGTGCCTGAAAGTGCTCGTTCAGACCAAGTATTGCGTATGCTCAAAAACACCCAAACCCATATTGCAGTGGTGATTGATGAGTATGGCACCACTTCGGGCTTGGTTACTTTAGAAGATATTTTAGAAGAAATTGTCGGTGAAATTGAAGATGAACACGACAATATTGACGAAGAAGCAGAATACATCATCCCCGATCACGACCCAAAAACGGCAAATACTTGGTTAGTACAAGCACTTACACCAATCGAACATTTTAATAATGTTTTAGATGCAGATTTTTCTGACGATGAAGTAGAAACTGTGGGCGGTTTATTGCTTCAGGAAATTGGTTTGGTGAGTGATTTGCAAGGACAAGTGATTGTGATTGGCAACTGGGAGTTTACCATTCTTGAAGCAGATGCCCGCACTATTCATCTGATTCGAGCCGTACGTCAATGAGGACTTTTTTTTCCAAGCTGTCTAATCCTGCAGAACATCAACAACTGCCCTTAATTTATCCATTAATCATTGCCCTATTGGCAGGTGCAGTGTTTAGTTTGGCACTTGCTCCCTATCATTACTGGTGGATTGCCTTACTTTCACCTGCTTTGCTGTATGCGACTTTAAGCAAACGCACCCCGAAACAGGCCTTTTTGATTGGTTGGTCTTACGGGATTGGGTTGTGGTTTGTCGGAGCATTTTGGCTCTATACATCCATTCACGTCTATGGCGACACCAATGCCTTTTTAAGCGTGCTGATGATTGTCATTATGGCGCTGTTGATGGGTTTGTTTACTGCCGTACAAACGTGGTTATATCGTCGGTTTTTCCCTGAAACACCACTGACTTTTGCACCGCTATGGGTATTTTTTGAATGGGCGAAAACTTGGGTCTTTACAGGTTTTCCATGGCTGTTTGCAGGTTATGCCTTCACCGAACGCTTTTTGGATAGCTATGCACCGTTGTTTGGTATTTTCGGGGTGTCTTTTGTGGTCATCTTGCTGGCCTGTGCGTTGGTTGAAGTCCTTAAAAAGCGTATCTTCTGGCTGATTCCATCGGCAATTTTACTTTTGGGTGCATGGGGTGCAGCACAACTCAGTTTTGTAACTGCAAAATCTGAAAAGCCACTCTCGGTTTCTCTGATTCAAGGCAACATTCCTCAAGACTTAAAGTGGCTAACCGAATACCAAATTAAGACCTTGGAAATTTATACCCGCTTGACCCGAACTGAATGGGGACGCGACATTATTGTCTGGCCTGAATCATCCATTCCAATGTTCCAGACCGATATTGAACCGTTTTTGGATGCCATGAAAACACAGGCTGAAAAAACGGGCAGTTCGTGGGTGACAGGTATTCCGTATTGGGACTTGCCTGAATCACAAGTGCAGCAACATCCAATGTATTACAACAGCATTATGGCAACGGGAGATGCGGCTGAAGGCTTGTATAAAAAGCAGCGTCTGGTGCCTTTTGGTGAATATATTCCGCTTTCAGGCTTACTGAGTTGGGTACTACCTGCGATGCAAAATGACCCATCCATGAGTGGTTTTTCACGTGGAGCGTCTGAGCAAAAACCGCTTGCAATTAAACAGCATCATTTGGGGGCAGCCATTTGTTATGAGGTGGCTTATCCGAACCTGACCCGCCGCAATGCTAGCCAAAGTGACTTTTTGGTAACAGTATCCAATGATGCTTGGTTTACGGGTACTGCAGGGCCATTGCAACATTTACAAATGGTACAAATGCGCGCCAAAGAAAATGGACGCTGGTTTGTTCGTGCCACCAATACAGGTGTGACCGCATTTATTGACCATCATGGGCATATTGTCAAACAAGCGCCAATGGATCAGGAATTTGTGCTGCGTGGTGATCTGCCTGCCATGCAAGGTCAAACACTGTATACCCAACTCAGCGATTGGCCTGTGCTGATTTTCTCATTGCTGTTGTTAATTATGGGGTGGATTTATCGACCACGTCAGGTGGATGTGTCGTTTAAATCACGTCGTTAATAGTACTGTTCAATAGCGGCTAGAAATAACCATTCATAAAAAAACCGAGCATTAAGCGCTCGGTTTTTTTTGGAGTTCACTGAATCAATATATAGACTCAACTCATCTTCTATTAAGGCTGATAATAAATGTCGGCATCGGTACCTTCACCACCCTGCTGACCATCTGCACCAAAAGAATATAAATCAAATGGACGACCTTCTGAACCCGGAATCACATATTGGATGTCATTATCCCAACTGTCTTTCGGATAGCCCCCTTTCACATAACCGCCTGGCAACCAGTTTTTAGCCGAAGCAGGCTGATTCACCAAGGCATCTAAACCACCGTCTTGCATTGAAGGATATTTTTGATTATCGAGTTTGTATTGATCGAGTGCGCCAGCCACACCTTTTAAAGTAATAACCGTAGTATCTACTTTGGCTTTTTCACCACGTCCCATTACGTTCGGTACGATTAAAGCCGCCAACACACCTAAAATTACAATCACCACCATGACTTCAATCAGGGTAAAACCAGACTGTTTACTCGGTTGCTTCTGTTTCATTCAATCTCTCTCATTTATTTATATCAATTCGACATTTATTTTAGATTCTGTTTGAAGAACGATGCTTCAAAACGATTTAAATCATATTGTTCATATTCACAATTGGCAGCATTACCGCAATCACAATCACCAGTACAATACTCGCCATCAGTACCAACATCAACGGTTCTAATAATGCCAACAGGGTAGAAATCAGTGTGGTCACTTCACGGTCTTGCATGTCTGAAGCACGTGACAGCATACGGTCTAACTCGCCCGAGGCTTCACCACTTTTGATCATTTGTACCATCATCGGTGGGAAATAACCACTGCGCTCTAATTGCGTCGCCAAGTTACCACCTTCAGTGACTTTTTCTGCCGCCAAATTGACCGCATCACGAATGACCCAGTTGTTACTGACCGCAGCACCAATATTTAGCGCATCCACCAAAGGCACACCCGACTGAGTCAAAATAGACAAGGTACTGGCAAAACGCGCGGCATTAATCCCACGTGATAATTTTGCAAATAACGGCAACTTTAAGGTTAAACGGTCAAAGGCATAATGCCCTGCGGTGGTGCGTAAAAAACGCACCAACAACAATACCCCCACCACAGAAGCCACCAGTAAAAACGGCCATGCAACACGAATAAAATCACTGGCTTTCATTAATGCCACGGTGATCCACGGCAAGGCATCTTTGCTCTGATCAAAGGTTTTAACAATATCGGGTACGACATAAGTCATTAAACCCATCACAATCGCAAAAGACATCAGCATTAAAATGATGGGATAAATCATCGCCCCTTGAATTTTTTTCTGCATGGCAAAGCGGTTTTCGGTGTAATCTGCCAATTGTTCCAGAATTAAATCCAAATGCCCCGAACGCTCGCCTGCGGCAATGGTGGCAATATATAAGTCTGGAAAACGCCCCGATTGTTGTAAAGCATTGGCCAGTGAATAACCTTCCAAAACTTTGGAACGCACCGACATCAGCAAATTTTGCACATGGGCTTTTTCACTTTGTTTACCCACAGCGCGAACGGCTTCTTCCAAAGGAATCGCAGCAGCCACCAAAACCGATAACTGACGGGTCAGCAAAGCCAAATCATAGGCGGTGATTTTTTTCTGAAACCATTGTTTGCCACTGTGTTTATCTTTTTGTTCAACGGTATCGACACTGACAGGAATCCATTCTTTGTCACGTAATTGCTGACGGATTTGTCGTGCAGAATCACCCTCTAAAACACCTTTTTGCTGCTTCCCTGAAGCGTCAATGGCAGTAAATTGATATGCTGGCATTGTAATGCTCTAATTTTCCAAAATTTCTTGCAACGCAGTTGCGTCTGACCACTAAAATCATTCATATTCTTAGATATAAATTCTGTGCTCACTCTAACACATGCCAAAGTCGAGCACGAAGCAATTTTTCACAGGACGATACGACTTTTTCTATGCCAGATTCCACTTTAGACCCACAGCCTGTTTATCGTATTCGAGTGGCTGTACCCGTATATCTTTACGACTGCTTCGATTATATGCTCAGTGCAGCACAATATCAGCAAGCAGAAGTGGGCGCGCGGGTCTTGGTTTCTTTTGGTCGGCAAAACTTGGTCGGAATTATTGTCGAAAAACTGGCACTCGACACCCCAATTGATCCACGTTTTAAACTCAAAGCCATTAGCGAACTGTTAGATGAGCAAGCGATTTTAGACCCTAAAGTTTTAACTTTGTTGACATGGTCGGCACAATATTATCAATTCCCGATTGGTGAAGTGATGCAAAGTGCCTTACCTAGCTTATTGCGCCAAGCCAAACCCTATAATTTATTGGCACGTACTTGGAAATTGTTGGATGCACATGCCGAAGCTAAAATTACACGCTCAGAAAAACAACAAGAAGCCTATAAAATTTTAAAGCTGCATCCTTCGGGAACTTCTGAAAATATTTTAAATTTGGCAGGCATTGAAACAGCAACCCTAAAAGCCTTGGCGAATAAAGAAATTTGCGCATGTGTTTTGGAAGCCCAAGATTTTAGCCCAATGCCAGTGACTTTGGCGCAAATGCCTTTAACCCCTAATCCAGATCAGAAAAAAGCCATCGACAGCGTACTTAAAGTACGGCAGCAATATAAGGCATTTTTACTGGATGGTTTAACGGGTAGCGGTAAAACTGAAGTGTACTTACACATCATGCATGAGGTACTAAAACAGGGCAAACAAGTGTTGGTGTTAGTACCTGAAATTGGTCTAACGCCACAAACCATTAGCCGTTTCCAATCGCGTTTTCACTGCCACATCGCCCTCTTACATTCAGGTTTAAATGATTCCAAGCGTTTGCAGGCGTGGCAAGCCGCACAAACGGGCAAAGCCTCGATTATTTTAGGTACACGTTCTGCGATTTATACCCCATTGCCAAATTTAGGCTTGATTATTTTAGATGAAGAACACGACCTGTCTTTTAAACAGCAGGAAGGTTTTCGCTACCATGCCCGTGATGTTGCGCTCTATCGTGCCCATCTGGAAAATTGCCCTGTTATTTTAGGTTCGGCAACTCCAAGCATTGACAGCTATGCACTAGTCGATCAAGGCAAAATGCAATGTCTGGAATTAAATCAACGCGCGGGCACGGCACTCATGCCCAAAATCCACCTGATTGATTTAAAAATTGCCAAAAAACAGCACGGTATTAGCCAACAATTGATTGATGAAATCAAAAAACGCTTGGCTAAAAAAGAACAAGTTTTGGTGTTTTTAAACCGACGCGGCTATGCACCCGTATTGATTTGTGAGAGCTGTGCATGGCAAGCCAAATGCCCACATTGTGATGCCAACTTTACCCTGCATCATCAACCTTATGTGCATTTACACTGCCACCATTGTGGGACAATTCACCGCAAACCTGAGCAATGCCCTGCCTGCAACCATGAAGAACTCAAACCTGTGGGCATGGGCACCGCCAAAGTGGAAGACAGTTTAAATGAACTGTTCCCAGATATAGATGTGATTCGGGTAGATCGTGACTCAACCAGTCGTGTTGGCAGTTGGCAAAAAATTTATGACCGTATTCAACGCAGCGAACCACTGATTTTATTGGGCACGCAAATGCTGGCCAAAGGGCATCATTTTCCGTATGTGACATTGGTGGCAATTTTAGATATTGATTCAGGCTTACTTAGTGTGGATATTCGCGCACCTGAACGCACGGCTCAACTGATTGTGCAAGTGGCGGGACGTGCAGGGCGTGGTGAGCATAAAGGTGATGTTTATTTGCAAAGTGTGCGTCCTGATCATCCACTTCTCACCACATTGGTCGAGGGAGATTACCGCAAGTTCGCCAAACAAAGTTTAAAAGAACGCAAAGCTGCACAATTACCGCCTTATCGTTACAGTGCTTTGATTCGCTGTGAATCTAAAAGTCAGGAATTAAACCAGCAATTTTTACAACAACATGCACAATGGCTTAGAGAACATTCAGAACAATTAATTGAAATTTGGGGGCCGATTCCTGCGCCAATGGAACGTAAAGCAGGACGTTTCCATGCACACATGGTGTTGTTGTCTAAAGATCGGGCACGCTTACATTTTTATATCAGGAACTGGTGGCAAAATATGTTGCATGAAAAGCCATCCAGCATGAAACTAAGTTTAGATATAGATCCGCAAGAATTTAGCTAATACTGTAAATTGAAACTTAGCTGTATCAGCACTTATTTCAATAATCCACCGCTTTAAACTTTGGATGACCACATGTCCTTATTGTTACAAATAACCATTTTTCTAGGCGCTTCATTGGTTTTGGTTCCCTTACTAAAACGCTTTGGTATTGCGACCGTATTGGGCTATTTGTTTACAGGCATTTTGCTAGGGCCTAGCGTATTCAATATTGCCAGCGACCCCGATGATATTCAGGAACTGGCAGAATATGGTGTGGTGTTCCTGATGTTTATTATTGGCTTAGAACTGCGTCCACAACGGCTGTGGGAAATGCGCAAGCCCATTTTTGTTTTGGGTAGTTTACAGGTCGGCATCACGGGTATTCTACTTGCAATCTTGGCTTTTTTTGCCTTACAGCAAGGCATTGCCTCAAGTGTGGTGATAGGTTTTGCACTGGCACTTTCCTCTACAGCCTTTGTGCTACAAATGTTGCAAGAAAAGCAGCAACTCAACAGCAGTTATGGACAACAATCCTTTTCCATTCTGCTGTTTCAAGATATTGCCGCCATTCCTTTAATTGCCATCATTCCCATGTTAGCAGGTGCAGAATCGACTCATCATGGCATTGCTTATTTTGCTGCAATCATGGCGACCTTTAGCGGTTTGTTCTTATTTAGCCGTTATCTCATGCGTCCATTTTTTCGTTTTGTGGCTAAAAGTGGCGCACATGAACTGATCACTGCTGTCGGTTTATTCATTGTACTTGGCGTGGTCAGCATTATGGATGTGCTGGGCATTAGCACCACCTTAGGTGCATTTTTAACAGGCGTATTGTTGGCAGATTCCGAATTTAGACATGAGTTAGAAGCCAGTATTGCCCCATTCAAAGGCTTATTGCTAGGCTTATTTTTTATGACCGTCGGGATGAGCACCGAACTGGCAATCTTAATGAATACCCCTTGGCTGATTGTAGGCGGTGCATTGCTGCTCCTGCTCATCAAACTGATTAGCCTCACGGCCATTGCCCGTTATTTCCAATATTCTTGGCGCAATAGTTTGTTGTTGGCGACTTGCTTGGCACAAGGCGGTGAGTTTGCCTTTGTGGTGCTCAGTGTCGCACAAAGTGAAAGTGTGCTCAGCCAAGCCATGCTGCAACCCCTGACCTTAATTGTGACTTTATCGATGGTGCTGACCCCAATTTTATATTGGTTGATGAGCAGTCAAATTATTCCTCGCTTAGAACGTGAAAAATCGCCTGAATATGACGAAATTCCCGATACACATCACCCCATGATTATTGCGGGTTTTGGTCGTTTTGGACAAATTATTGCCCGTGTGGCGTACTTGCAGCATCTGCACTTTACTGCCATCGACAGCAATATGGATAAAATTGATTTTGTGCGGAATTACGGCGGTAAAGTCTATTATGGCGATGCCACTCAACCTGAAATTTTACGTGCCGCAGGCATCGAGCATGCCAAAATCTTTATTCTAGCCATTGATGATATTGAAGACTCAATGAACGTGGCACGGCATATTCGCCTGAATTATCCAGCGCTAAAATTACTGGTACGCGCTCGTGATCGTCATCATGTGCACTTATTGCGCGATTTAGGCGTTACCTATATTTGGCGTGAAACGTATTTATCCTCTTTAGGCATGGCCTATCAGGCTTTGCGCGATTTGGGCATTAATGAAAAAGATGCCTATAAAAGCATTGAGTTGTTCCGTGATTATGATGAACAACTCTTGGCACAACAGCAGCACATTTATACCGATGAACAAAAAGTATATGAAACCCATCGTAACGCTTTGGCAGAACTGGAACACCTGTTTGAAAGTGATGCACAAAACCGTGAAATGCCCTTGGGTGTCGATTTAAAACGCGGCTTGCATAGCAGTCATATTGATGTAACACGTGATGCAGCAAACTGACTTGTGTTTTACAATATTGCCACCATTAAAACAGGGTTATGGAGAATTTTATGTCTGATTTACGCCAACGCTTTTTTATTGAAGATAGCCCTGTTCGTGGTGAAGTAGTTCATCTCGAAGAAGCTTTGCAAACCATTTTGAAACAACGTGATTATGTGCCTGCGGTACAAGTGTTGTTGGGAGAAATGCTTTGCGCCACTGCCCTACTGGCCAGTACCCTAAAAATTAAAGGGCGTATTAGCTTACAAATTCAGGCATCTGGCACATTTAAATGGGCCATGGCGGAATGTAACCACTTGGGTGAAGTGCGTGCGTTGGCAGACTACGAACAAGACCCGCGCTTTTTAAGCGCTGAAGACAGCAGTACCGTCCTGAAAAGTTTGGTCAGCCCTGTACTGTTTATTAATATCGAGCCTGAATTTGGTGAGCGTTATCAAGGTATTGTGCCTTTGGACAAAGCCAATTTAGCTGAATGTTTAATGCAGTATTACGACTTATCGGCACAAATTCCAACTCGTATTGTGTTGGCAAGCAATGCCGAACGTGCGGGCGGTTTGCTGATTCAATTGTTGCCGCGTAACAGTGAAGAAGAACAACAACGGGTCGATGAAGATTTATGGCCGCGTGTGACCATGCTGACTGAAACCTTAAAAGCGGAAGAATTGACTGATTTAGACGTCAATGAAATTTTGTACCGTTTATACAATGAAGAACAAGTGCGTTTGCCTGAAGTGGAAGCCTTACGTTTTGGTTGCACTTGCTCCAAAGAGCGCTGTGCCAATGCCTTAATGCAAATTGGTGTTGCTGCGGTACGTGAAACTTTGGAACATCAGAACCCTATTACTATGGATTGTCAATTCTGCAGCACACAATATAGCTTTAGTGCCGAAGAAGCCTTAGGTTTATTTGGAGAACATCTCAGTTAAATGGCATGGTGAATACCATGATTAATATGTGATGCAATGCTGAAAATTCATCAAAAATGAGCAGTACATTCTGCTCATTTTTTATTTACGTGATGACCATCGTCAAAACCTATTATTTTATTACTTTTCATGTGATTAATTTCACAAAACTTTCATGCAATTACTAGAAAATACCGCGTAAATTGGGTATAAATAATCCCATATTTTTTTTATGCCTTTATATATTTTAGGCTGCTTCTTCTCTGGGATATTGATTTTATGAACACCCTGTTCTTTTCTCGTTTAGCATTCATCAGCGCGATTTGCTGTTCAAGTTTAGCTTATGCAGCCAATGCAGACCCACTTTTGGGCAAATGGAAAACATTAGACTACCGCACAGGTTTTTCATTGTCTGACGTAGTCATGAGTAAAGATAAACAAGGTGCGTATGCCGCTACGATTATAGAACTACGTGCGGTTCCTGGCGCACCGCGTTTGGAAAATTGCACACTCTGTACGGGTAAAAATAAAGATAAGCCACTGTTAGGTTTTGTGCCATTAAGTCACTTAAAAGCTACGCCAAGCAATCAAATTGAATTTTATGAAGGTGACTATTTAGACCCGCGCACAGGTAAACAATATAAAACTCGTGCACGTTTAAGCAGCAATGGCAAACATTTAACCCTTTATAATGTAGACCTTGCCACCAATGCCAGCCGCAAAATGACGTGGGTGAAATACTGATTTTATTCCTCACCAATGCGATAAAAGCTGTGTTCTGCACACTTTTATCGGAATGATTAGATTTAAATTACCAACTCCATAACACTTATATCTTTTCCTGCCTGACATCTCACACTGCTCAATTTGCTTGTTTATTACATTCTTGCTATAAAACCCGAAATAGAATTTTTACTCTATTTTTTAAAATAACAATTTTGGGGATGCTGTTCATGAAAATAAATTTCAGAGGGATTTTTGCGGGTTTCGTTTTAACAACCCTCTCAAGTGTTGGCTTTGCAGAAAGCGATCTACTGGTCGGTAAATGGAAAACCATTGATGATCGCACAGGTTATTCACGTGCCGATGTCGAAATTCGCAAAAAGCCAGATGGCACTTATGAAGGCATTATCGTGGAAACCCGTAATATTCCGGGTGCAGAAAAAATGGTGATTTGTAGCAATTGTCCAGGTAACTTAAAGAATAAACCTTTTATTGGCTTGCCATTTATTTGGGGCTTTAAACAAGATGCTAAAAACCCACGTGAATTTAACCAAGGTCATGTTTTAGACCCAATTGGCGGTAAAGTTTATAAAGGCAAAGCTCGTTTAAGCGCTAACGGTAAGCGCCTCACCTTACGTGGCTATGTAGGTGTTTCAGTGATTGGTCGCAGCGTGACTTGGGTAAAATACTAATTCCAAAAACTAAGATATTGATTTACAGGGTTCTTTTTAAAGAGCCCTTTTTATTACCAAATTTTGAAACAATCCTTTTAAACACCGTACGACCGTTCAATCCAAAATATTGAAATAAAGGATGGCATTGAATAAAAAATAGACTAATATCTATAAGACATCTATACGCACAAGCCAAATTGACACATCAATATAACAGGCGTGAGCACAGCAAAGGGTTGGCTGAATTTCACCAAAGGAATACAAATAAAAGATTCTATTACAGCGTACACAGGCTAAATTAAAGAGAATCACTTATTGGATATCCACCAATTATTGATGTAAAGCAATCCCTCATTTCAGGCGAGCCAACTCGTTTGAATTCGATCAGAAGGAGTATGCCATGACCACCATTTTATATCGTGAAATCACTTCAGACGGACAGCACACAGAAATTATTGAAGAATTTACCCAGTTAGATTTAAAAAAATTTGCCGAAGCGTGTGGGCAAAGCCCTGAATGGGTCTTACAACTTTTAGAATATGACATCCTGCCTTCCCGCCCTGCCGAACGTATCCACCAATTTTTTGGTGAAGATGTCAGCCGTGCACGCCAAGCCTATCGGTTGCAACGTGATTTTGATGCCAGTTTTTCAGCTGTCGCCATGATGCTTGACCTGATTGATGAAGTACAAAAATTACGTAAAGAAGTTAAACATCTGAATTTTCAACATAGTTAATCCTCACGCTCTAGCTGTGTGATTCATCACCTTGCTAGAGCGTTTTTCTTTCTATGCCCGTAAATTTTTTTGATGAGAATGATCTACACAATGAAAACTAAAGACTGCAACAAGAAGATTAAAAATATGTTTCCTGAGTTTCGTGATTTAATTCAGGGATTACGCGACAGCAATCCACATTTTTCAAAAATTTTTGAAGATCACGAACAGCTAGACCGTGAAATCAGCCAGTTAGAGCTTGATCCTGTGCATCAAATTAATGATGACATTGAAGCGCTGAAACGCAAAAAATTAAGACTAAAAGATGAAATGTATCACTTGCTGCGTAATGCACAAAATGATCAATTGGCTTAAAAATACATACAAGTCTGAACTGCAAATCCTCATACGATCAAATGCAGGACACAGCAAGAAAAGACAAAAAGCAAAACAAGATGGCGTATTCAAGTCTGAAAACAGCATTCAAAAAACTGCCATCTTGAGCTAAGTGTCTGCCTATCTGGTTCAATCTGTGGATAAGCTTATCAGTCCTATGGATAACTTTTGAGGTCTGTGGACAACTTTTATCAACGAATTATCTTGTGACATATATTGGATGTGGAACTCAATTTATCACCACATCTGCAAGTCTATCTTCTGGATTATTTAATTTTAGTCAGTTTTTCGACTTCTTTAATGGTGCCTTTCACGGTTTGCTTAATGGGTTCATAGTCTAAAAACCAAAATAAATTCATGGGTTGGTCATTATGTTGCTGTGCCAACATATCAATCACACTTTTTTCACCCAGACCGACAAGGTGCCTACGATAAAAATAATACAGCAACAACAAAGTAGTCATCACCATTACCCCAAGCATGATCCAAAAGGCCTGTGCGTGTTTCAGCCCCGGCATAAACTCAAAGTTCATACCATACACCCCTGTAAATAAAGTCAAAGGTGCAAAAACTGCGGTAATGATGGCTAAAATCCGCATGTTTTCATTGGTCTGGTTGGCAATAGCAGAAAAATGCAGATCAATTGCGGTTTGCACTGCAGAGCGTAAGCGAATGGTATGCTTTTGAATTCGTTCAATGTGACTGGTCAAATCATCCAAACGTACCAAAATAATATCCTGCCGTTCACTACGTTTTTTGCCACGTAAATGTGGGTAGTTATCGACAATTTCATCACGCAATTCCTGCAAGGCTTCTATTTGCTCTTCACATAAATTTTCAACTTGCTGAAACGCCATATTTTCTTGCAGCAATTGATGCCAACGGGTAAAACGACGATGTCCCTGCAACAACTCTTGTTGCCAATATTCCACACGGCGGGTTAGCGGCATGCGAATATCCAAGTAATCATCCGCTACCAAATTCAGTAAACGCAACGTTAAATCTAATGGTGTTGCTGCCAGTTTGCGTGCTTTATTCTGTTCTTCAATCGGGCGTTGTACCGCTGCTTCCACACGTGACAAATAGCTTTCCATGACTTTATTGCCCTGTTCCCGCACACTAATCAAAATCTGCGGTGTCATAATAAAGCTCATCGGCGTAGTGGCCAGTCCAAAAATCCGTTCATGTTTCTCCCCGACTTGTTGCCCTGTTGCAATACGGTCTTCGGGTGTGATCAGTTTACGGAAAATCAATAAGTCATAATCATCTAAAGTATCAAACGCACATGGATGCTCTATATTTAAAATATCGCGCACATGATATTCATTGAGCGATAATTGACTGTACTGAAAAATCTCTTGTTGCCACTGTTCTGCACGGTTAAGCACATCATCACGGGTGCAATCAATCCAGATAAATTCAGGCTCAAGCCCTTCAATTGGCTGTTTTTGCACATAAATATTGGTTTTATGATTGGTATGCAGATAAAAATAATAACTTTGCATAGAACGGGCACTCTATTTCAGTTTTCTTGTACGGTTTTTTGAGATTTTAAGATGTACTCAGTTTAAGCATGGATCAGGCTTCTTTTCAAATACATGCTGTAATTTATGCCGCTTTTCATACAACAAAGATGGTTTGTACGATGCAACAAAATTTTTAGCATAAAAAAACCCGCATTCAGATTGAATACGGGTTTTTTGACCATTTCAGATCATCAACACAGCATTACGCTTGTTCGATATCTTTCATAGTTAATTTGATACGACCACGGTTGTCTACATCAGCAACCTGTACTTTCACTTCCTGACCTTCTTTCAACACGTCTGCAACGTTGGCAATACGCTCATTTGAAATTTGAGAAATGTGAAGTAAACCGTCAGTACCCGGAAGGATATTTACGAACGCACCGAATTCAACAATACGGATTACTTTACCTGTGTAAATTGTACCCGGCTCGATTTCAGCAGTTAAAGCCTGAATTTTTGCAACAGCAGCTTGTGCAGCAGCTTTGGTTTCACCAAATACGCGCACTGTACCGTTGTCTTCAATATCAATTGCCGCTTTAGTTTCTTCAGTAATTTGGCGGATGGTAGCACCACCTTTACCAATCACGTCACGAATCTTGTCTGGGTTGATGTTAATCACTTGGAAAGTTGGTGCATGCATTGAAATTTCTGGACGCGCACGTGAAATCACTTGGTTCATTGCATTTAAGATATGCATACGACCTGCATAAGCTTGGTTTAATGCAACTTCCATGATTTCTTCAGTGATGCCTTCAATCTTGATGTCCATTTGCAATGCAGTAATACCGTTGGCAGAACCCGCAACTTTAAAGTCCATGTCGCCAAGGTGGTCTTCATCACCCAAAATGTCAGAAAGTACAGCGAAACGCTCGCCTTCTTTCACTAAGCCCATTGCGATACCCGCAACTGGTGCTTTCAATGGAACACCTGCATCCATAAGTGATAACGATGCACCACAAACAGACGCCATAGAAGATGAACCGTTTGATTCAGTGATGTCCGATACGATACGAATCACATACGGGAAGCGATCTGCTGCAGGAAGAACTGCTTGCACACCACGACGTGCCAAACGACCATGACCAATTTCACGACGTTTAGGGCCAGATTCACGACCTGTTTCACCTACTGAATATGCAGGGAAGTTGTAGTGCAACATGAAGTTGTCAGTTTTAGTACCCGATAAGGTATCAACCATCAAGGCATCACGTGTATTACCTAAAGTGGTGGTAACCAAAGCCTGAGTTTCACCACGGGTAAACAATGCAGAACCGTGCGCACGGTCTAGAACGCCAACCTGTACGTCAAGCGCACGAACGGTTTTGGTGTCACGGCCATCAATACGTGGTTTACCAGACAAGATGTTGTCACGTACGGTACGGTATTTAAGATCTTCAAAGAGTTCGTTCAAGTCATCTGCAATGCCAGTTTCGTCATTTTCAGGAACGAATTGCGCAACTGCTTCTGCTTGAAGTGCATCTAATGCAGCATAACGGTCTTGTTTGATGGCAATGGTATAAGCTTCAGAAATTTTTGCTTCAAACGCTTCTTTTAATTTTGCACGAAGGTCTTCGTTTTTCTCTGGAGCAGTCCAAGTTGACTCAGTTGCACCTGCAGCTGCAGCAAATTCTTTGATCGCTTGAATCGCGATTTGCATTTCGTCATGACCGTAAAGCACTGCGCCTAGCATTTGGTCTTCTGAAAGTTCTTTTGCTTCAGATTCAACCATCAATACAGCAGATTCTGTACCTGCAACCACAAGGTCAAGGTCAGATTGCGCCATTTGTTCAAAGTTCGGGTTAAGCACGTATTCGCCGTTGATTAAACCCACACGCGCCGCACCAATTGGGCCACGGAACGGTGTACCTGCAATTGCAAGTGCAGCAGACGTACCTAACATTGCAGCAATGTCAGCTTCCATGGTTTTGTCAGAAGATACAACAGTCGCAGTAACTTGAATTTCGTTGTAGTAACCTTCTGGGAACAACGGACGAATTGGACGGTCAATTAAACGTGAAATTAAAGTTTCTGCTTCAGAAGCACGGCCTTCACGCTTACCATAACCACCTGGGATACGACCTGCAGCATATTGTTTTTCTTGATAGTTAACAGTCAGTGGGAAGAAATCTTGACCCGCTTTTGCTGTTGGTTGAGCAACCACTGCAACCAATACAGTCACGCCACCCATAGTAATCATTACCGTGTTGGCTTGACGCGCTACACGACCAGTTTCAAGTACAACTTGGTGCTGACCAAATTGGAATTCTTTACGAATAATATTAAACATCGACATGTTTTATTTTTTCCTAGTTCTTGTGAACAATTATTCTCGTGGAGACCCCTAAGGTTTGGCATTCACAATACAATTGTTTAGGTAAATGACAAAGCTTAGAAGCCGACCTCACTCGAATGAAACACGATTTTTAAACACAAAGAAGGAGCGAATCATTCGCCCCTTCCACTGATCTAGCCAAGGCTAGATATACTTTAGTTTTCAGTAATACAGCATTCAACATGCAATAGTCCGAAAATAAAAGCTTAAATCGAATTAACGACGTAAACCTAAAGCAGCAATCAATGCGCTGTAACGAGTCACATCTTTGCCTTTAAGGTAGTCAAGTAACTTACGACGTTGGTTAACCATACGGATTAGACCGCGACGGCTATGGTGGTCGTGTTTGTGCTCTTTGAAGTGACCTTGTAAGTCATTGATTTGAGCAGTTAAAAGCGCTACTTGAACTTCTGGTGAACCAGTGTCGTTTTCAGCACGAGCAAATTTAGCGATGATCTCTGCGCGATCTGCGTTTGTTAAAGCCATTCGATTTCTCCGAGATGCTTAATAAAAAGATTTGATACCGATCAATTGATTGCTCAATTGACTGCCGTGCATCACTACAGCAAGGGCATTATTTTAAGGCAAAAACGTGCCGATTGCAAAACAGAACGACAAACAAGCACTTTTAATTTTGAGATGTACCAATAAAAGTATGATTTATGCTAAGGGTATACACATCATGTTAGGTATAAAGTGTCTAAGGAAAATAAATATACAATTGTATATGATTGATAATATGTAATATTTTGCCAACTGCTTTTCATCCACTGGAATATTTTGCCGTTAAAATAAAACAGCCCGAGCATAGCTCGGGCTGTTTTTTGCGCTGTAGTTTCTTGTCTTATTATTCTTATTGTCTTGTTTATTGTGGTTATTTGCGCGTTTTCGCGTCTTATTCTCTGAACATTCCTGTTCTTGCTTTCACGTCCTTGTGTGGTAGATTTTGCCACAATACTAAAGTGAAAGAAGTCGTATTTCTCGTATCTGTTTGTAAGCTTTTTCTTACAACAGGTAAGCATTGTCAGCATTTTGCAAATCACCCAAACTTACAGGCATAAAAAAGCCCTGTAGTCTCTCCCAAAACTACAAGGCTTAGCGGCTGTAAGTTTCCTCTTCTCACTCACGTCCTGTCAGTTCGCTGTCTTTCGACATTTATCGTTATTATTCTGCGATTATGCTCAACTATCCCTATTGAGCTTTTTATGTGAAGTCATCTTCTCAAAAAGATCTTGAAATCTCTATGCGCAAATTTCTCGAATCAATGTAAGCCATTTCGTACAAAACCATCTCTTATTCAGTTTTACTTAACAATCCAAAGCGTCATTAATTCTGGCTAATAAACCACTGCTGCGACGGGTACGAATCATCAAAGCTTGCTGCAAAGCTTGCGCATCAACCAACAAACTTACGACTTTTTTAGCACGGGTAATGGCAGTGTAGATCAGCTCCTTACTCAGCAAGTTTTTTGCCGCAGCATCCAACACCACAGCTGTATGAGTAAATTCAGAACCTTGCGATTTATGAATAGTAAGTACAAATGCGGTTTCAATATTTTTAGGTAAGCGTGTTGCAGGCACCCACTTATTTAAACTTGGAAAATATACTTCAAACTGGCGCTGATCATTCTGCTCTCGCATAAAACAGATGCCAATATCACCATTCGACAACCCCAGTTGATAATCGTTATAGGTCATCATGACGGGGCGTCCTGCATACCAATCGCCATGTTTGGTTTGTTTTAACTGTTGCAACAAGCGTTTTTCAATCTGCAAATTCAGTTGTTGTAAACCCAAATGACCATGACGAATTGCGGTTAAAATACGGTAATCATCAAATACATTCACCACATTCTCAACATGCGCTTGAAATGCTGTACTTGATTGTTCCAAGCCCAAAGTATGTGCTTTTAATACCGCTACATAAGCCTGATAACCATACATCAGCTGATCATAATAATGCGCTAAATTTTCCGCTGAAATTTGCCCATTTTGCTGAGGTAAATATTGCAGTTGTAGGGCATCTATTTCGACTTGCTTAAATTGAATTGGCTTTAATTCACCTGCTGCCACGACTTGCTGTTCAAACTCAGCCAAAACCTGTGCAGGAGAATGTTCTTGCTGAATAAACTTCGCCATTGCGCCAATTTTTGCACCTTCAGCAAAACGACGTGTGGTCACTAAATTGACACGGTTATTTGCGAGTTCAGGCACTTGCTGTAAATCGGCCAATACTGTACCGACATCGACTGAAGCCAATTGATTGGCATCGCCCAACAGAATTAAACGTGCCTGCGCAGGAATGGCAGCCAATAACATCTGTGACAGGCTTAAATCCAGCATCGACGCTTCATCGACCACAATCACGTCATAAGGTAGAGGTTGTTTAGCGTGAAAACGTGGCTTGCCTGTATTGCCTAAGCCCAATAAACGATGCAAAGTCATGGGTCGTAATTGACGTAAAGCATCGACATTAAACATTTGTAAAGCTTGACTATTCAAGGCATTTTGCAAAGCTTCATCCATCCGCTGTGCCGCTTTGCCTGTTGGTGCAGCCATCGCAATCCGAATATTTGGCAAAGCTTGATTAAGCACCGCAACAATATGCGCCAAAGTATAGGTTTTTCCTGTACCTGGCCCACCAGTGATAATACTTAAACTTTGAGTTGCCGCAGTCTGTAACGCTTTTTGCTGCTGTGGATCTTGCAATAAATTAAGCTGCTCGGCTTGTAATTCAAAGGACAAAGGCGGCTGCGCCTGAATCCGTAAAATATCGCTAGCAACCTGATGTTCCAGTTTCCAGTAGCGATACAAATACAAACGCTGCCCATCAAATACAAACGGTGCAATTTGTGGATCAGGATTTAAAGCGCTACGCTGCAAGTTCATGTGCAAATGTTGCAATGCCGCCACTTGTTCTGCGGTTGCAGGAATACAGCTATCCCCTTGCTGAATAGCATCGAGTACCTGTTGCATCAAAATTTGCGCTGAAGCATCAAAAGTGACATTGCTAAATGGCGGCTGACATAGGTAATCCATCCACGCCTGCATTGGCGTTTGAGCTGAATTTAAGTGAATATGCTTGTTTTCCACACAGTTATCCTCAAAGTTATCCACAGGATAAGCAATTGTTTTATTAAGTCGATAAGCTGACTTAGCGTTATTTTTTAAGTTCAAAGTAACCCAATATTTGATCTAGTTGCAGAATAAATTCCGCATCTGGCCGCCAATGACAAACCCCTTGCCCTGCTTGCCCCTGCATACCACGCAAATACAAATAACTGGCTCCACCCAAATGTTGCCGAATATCATAATCTTGCAAACGACTGCCCAAATAACGGTGCAACGCCACCAAATACAAGGCCGCTTGTAACCAATAACTCGATTGGGTCATGTTGTGTTCAAGGTTGGTTTTTTCATAATCGCGCTGATCGGCACCCAAATAATTACTCTTATAGTCGGCAATGTGATAACACTGCCCATCAAAATAAACCAAGTCGATTGAGCCTGTCAGATAACGCGCAGTAGCGGCTTCATTTAAATCTTGAATAGGATGTCCCGCATCTTCAAACAATTGCTGAATTGCTTGAATAAATAAGCGCTGATCTGCCAACGCCAAATAGAATGGAAACTCTGATAAATAATGTGCAGTAGATAAGGCGGAAAGCTGGAAAGTATCGTGCAAAGGAGTATTCAACACATCCTTCAGCCACTCGGTCATGTGCGCAAAAATATCTGCTTCCTGCACAGTCGCGCTGCCTTTGGCAGTGTCGAGTTTTGCAATCAAATCTACCAATAACACATCTGAATTAAACTCTTTGTCGTTATGAAAACGGCGTTTGACTTCTTCAAAAATGTCATCATGACTGGCTTGAAAGTCGATATATTCAAAGAGTTTATGTAAAAAACTCCCCGCTTGAGTACCACGCTGAAAATTAGCTTTGATCCATGCAATCGGTTGAGCCACCTGTACGATTTCCTGTTCCGTTTCGACAGGTTCCTGATTGATTTCGTCGGCAGCAGCAGCCTGCTCCTCGCTTGCCAATGCCAAAGTATCGCTACGCATGGCGGCAGGTAAATGTTGTGCCAAGCCACTAAAACTGGTTTTGGTTCGTGGATAAAAACGACGCTGCGGAAAATCTGCAGCTTCAATCTTAATTTCTTGCACTTGTTCAAGTTGTAATGCTGCCGCCAATTGTGTCAGAGGTGCTTCATCACAGCTCCATGCTGCTGCAATTTCTGCTGAACTTGGCGCTTGTAAACGCCAGACATTTAAACCAGCAGATTTTGGTGCAGCCTCTTTTTTACCTTCTTTTGCAGGCGTAGGCTGTTTTAGCATCGCATAGACCCGATAACTGGCACGGGTGAGTGCCACATACCAAAGCCGATTCAACTCTGCCAAACGGCGCTCACTGTGCTGCTGCATTGCTGTGGCATCGATGTCTTTATGTTTAATGGCAATGATGCGTTGTTCAATGCCTTGCGCTTCCTGTGTTGCAAACACCAAAGCAGACTTGTCAGATTTGGGGGACTGATCTGCCGACATCAAAAACACGACTTTAAATTCTAAGCCTTTGGACTGGTGAATGGTCATCAGTTTCACGCCTGCCGCATTAGAAAGTTTTCGTTCAATTTCCCAATCGCGTTTGGCAGGTGATTCAACTTGCTGTAAATACCAGTAATACAGCATGTAAGCCCCTTGATGGCGTTCACTTTGACGACTCAGCAATTCGGTTAAATGGCGTAAATTCACCACATGCCGTTCATTGTCAAAACTGCGTTTCGCCACCAAATTTTCCCAAACTTTAAATAAGTTTAGGCAGTAATTCCATGCGGTTAAAAAGCCTTTATTGACCCACATTTCCCGAATGCAGTCGAAGTCATAAATAAACTGACCTAACCCCTGTTGCTCAAGTTCAATCAACTGTTGCAGGTTATAACCCAATAAACGTGTCAGTAAGGCACGCTTGACCTTGGCTTCATCATAAGGATGTAAAATTGCAGTTAAAATTGCCGCCACATCTTTGGCTAAAAAGCCTGTAAAAACACTGCGCTGGCTACTTCTATTGACCTGAATTCCAATCCGCTCAAGCTCGTATTGGGCTTGATCTAGCTTTTGATGACTGGTCGATAAAATGGCAATATCATCAGCTTGCAAAGCAACTTTGCCTTCAGAATGATCAAAATATAAATCGCCTGCGATACCTTGATTTAATAACTCACGAATTTTTCGTGCAATTTGAATGGACTCATCCTGTTCATGTTCCACTGTTACCCAACGCAGCGGTGCGGGATTGGCCTGTTGCCGATCCATTAAGGCAGGATGAGGACGTGAACCAGCAATAACAGGATCATAAATCACTTTTTCACCAAAAGCGGGTTGGCGTTGAAATAACTCATCCACCACACTGACCAGCTCTTTCACTGAACGATGATTTTGTCTGAGCGAGTAAATGCGACCTTGTTTTTTCAGCACATCATCGCGGGCATTGTTATAGGTCAGCATATCACCACCGCGGAAACCATAAATCGCCTGCTTAGGATCGCCCACCATAATCATACAACCACGCGCATACCACTTTGGATTGCGCCAAATTTGTGCCAGCATGTCATCTTGATCTTGGTTGGTATCCTGAAATTCATCCACCAAAATCAGTGGATAACGCGTATGCACAAACTGTGCAAAACGCTGCCCACGTTCTCCCTGCAAAGCTTCAGCTAAACTGCGAATTTGTTGGGCAAAAGTGGTTTCCCCTTTTTGCTGTAAAAGTTGCGGTAAACGCTGTTTGACGTGTTGTACCAAATAGAATTTTAAATTGGTCTCCACCAATTCAATTTGATGCTCAAAATTAAGTTTGGCATCCACCACTGCTTTGATTTTTCCGATCACAGGATGATCAAAAAAAGCATCTTGCACCTCTTGCGTACATGGTGCTTTCGCTTTGTTAAAAATTGATTTTCTGAGCTTACCGTCTTGGTTCAAATATAGTGCAAAGACCGCATTAAACAATGCGGCAAGATGTGAATTAAAATAATGTTCTAAAGGGCTGTGCTTAATTTTTTCAATCAGTTTTGGCAAAGTCACTGTAAATAGTGGCTGCAACCCCTTCTTATCACTCCCCGCGACATAATCGGAAAAATTAAAGCTATATTCACCATCATAATATTCTTTTAATTCTTCAATTTGCGTCATGGTGATACTGGCTAAATTCTGCAACGCCTCTGCTAAATCCTGAACCTCCAACTGTGCCTGATCTATGCCTTGAATCTCTGCCGATGCAAAATTCAAACTGGTATTGACCAGACCCTCATAATCGGCTGCCGATTTCAACCGCCCACATAACAGCATATAGTCCACAACATGCTGAGGCTGCGCCTGAATCCATTCTCGCAGCACATCATGCACCAATTGTTCGGTATAGACCGATGCTTGGTCAGTAATATTGGCGCGCTCAATTTTGCCGCTTTCAAAGGAAAATTCACGCAATAATTTTTGGCTAAAGCTATCCAGCGTTCCGACAAATAATTCATCCAGTTGCGCAATCACCAACTTCAAACGTGAACTGGCATAGTCTAGTTTTAAACGATATTCCTGCAAAATATGTTTGAGTAAAGGGTCTTGTAGTTGTGTAATTTTCTCTGCAAGGGCACGCTGATCTAAAGACTGGTTTAAACACTGATCGATATATTGTTGGGTTTCAAGCAAACGTGCACGAATACGACTTTTTAGCTCGGCTGCTGCGGCACGGGTAAATGTGGTCGCAATCACCTGATTAGGCAAATAATCTTTCAGGAAAATCCGCACCATTAAACTCGATAAAGTATAGGTTTTGCCTGTACCTGCCGATGCTTCAATCCAATGCAAACCTTTAAATTGCATCTCTTGAATTGGGTCATAACAAATTGGGAATGGGCTAGATGAGTTCACGCAGATTCCCCTTGTTTTTGAAGATTTTTCGCAGACTCATAATTTTCAATGATGGGCTGATACAGTCGATGGCTATATTGCTGAAACGCCTCAATCAACAACGGTTCAGTTTCACTGTCTTGAAAAATAAATGCCCAGTCTGGGTGGTTTTTCTCACTTTCATCAATAAAACCTCCCCAAGCACCGTCATGCCAATGTTTTACGAAGCTTTCCATATTCAAAACCTGATCGGACTGAGCTTCATCCCATTGGATTTCAAATTCTTTTTTATCGTTCATTTTTAGAACTAAAGCCGCAGGCAATAACACAGGATATTGCTGTGCGTGTTTCCAGAACTCAAACCACTGGGCTAAATACTCGTGTGCTTGCTGTGCATTGATATTGGCAAAATGAATCACCGCATCTTTACACACCACAATCCGCTCTAAATCTTGATGTTCTGTGTTCTGATAGGCCACCCAAAACAAATATTCCAACCACACTTCGGCATATTTTTTTGGCCTGGCACTTGCTGCCACCACACTACACCAAAGCTTTGTAGGCTGTTCAGGCACTTGAATACGGATATGCAAATGCGGATTCATTTTCCAAAGCTGTTGCGTTGTTGCGGTTGCTTCATCTGCAAATTGCTGGAGTGTGTCACGTAAATATTGCTGTTCTTGCAGTCCCGTTTGAAACGTGGCATTTAAGGTTTTACCCACAGGCAAGGTATCTTGCAACAAGCTTTCTGCATCTTGCTCGCCATGTTGGAGTAAAAAATCACGCACACTATATTTTTCCAAGCCATTTAAAATCAGCGGCTCGTGGTTCATTGCAGCAGTGTCGGATTGTAAATTTTCGACTCCAATCGCTTTTAAATAGGCACGTGCAGGGAAACATACATCTCGAATCCATTGCATACTGTCGAGTACCACCACGTCTTGTGGTAATAATGGATATTCACCAAACCATGCTTCGCGTGGTGTGGTTTCTTGCTGCATTTGTTTGGCAACCCGATACCATTGATCTTTAAAGCGAACTTCACGGCTTTCGGCAAAACGCAGTTGATCAAAAGGTTGCAAACTATGCAGGTGATAAAGAGATTTCAATTGCGCAGGAATCTCGACACCGTTCAAGTTTAAGCGTGAATCGCTAGCCCTATCGGGATGTTTCACAATCAATTCCAAATGCTGCACAAATTCCTGCACCAGCACGGATGGATCACGTACCTCACCATCGCTGACATCAAAACCGTTATAAAATAACCAAACACTGTCTTGCGCCAACAATAAACTGTCTAAAAACGCCCCCTGATCATCCTCAATGCGTGAACGATCTCCCAGTTGTGGTTTTAATAGTTGCATCAAATCAAAAGCCAATTGCTGATCACGACTTGGGAACACGCCATTGTCCAAATTCAACATCACAATCAACTTATATGGCAGCGGACGAATTGCACCAATTTGGCTAAAGGTAATGGCGCCCGATGGACTGGCTTGTTCGAGTTGGGTTTCGAGCTGGGCTGAAATTTCTTGCAGAATATAATCCAGCGGTAAGCTTAAATGACGCAAATCTTGACCCGACTGCACATCAAAATAACTGGCTAAGGTCAGCATACGGTCATGTTTTTGCACCAAACTAAACACCGATGCCAACACATCTACCCCTGCATCCTGAAACTCACTCAGGTCTTGCATCAGTTGTTTAAGCCAATATTCCACCGTTTTGGCTTGCCCCAATTCATGCTGAATTAGCCAATCACGGCGCTGTGCAAAATCCTGATAAATTTGAACCAGTTTAAAAATCAATTCAAAATCGCTACTTTGCACATCGGCATAACTTAAAGTGTGCTGAACCACGCAATGCTCTGGCACTGCAACGCCCAAAGCCAAACGATCTAAAGCAAACTTTAAGCTGAACCGATAATCTTGATCATCTGCACTCAGGCTGCGTTTTAAATGCTCGGCATCTAAACCACGTTTAAAACCTGCATTGGCCAACAACTCATTCATGCGCTCAATATTGTTTAAATTCAAGGCATAACGCTGTTGTGTGGCAGCCAAACTCAACCAGTCACCAAACTCCTCAAAGCTAAAACGTCCTTGTACCAACGCTATACGCCCAACCACCGCACGCCAAGCATTGTGAATATCTAAAGAGCTGATACCTGCTATTTGAATAGGCAAATACACACTATCTTGACTGAGTTGATGCCCTAAAGTAGCTTGATTCTGCTGTGCTTTTTGTTGTCCTTTCTGATAGAGATCACGCTCACTTGGCGGTGCAGCAAATACGCTGCGAATTAAAGACTCTTGTTCTTTGAGTTTCGGACTCAATACCAAAATATCACTGGCTTGGCGGCTGTCATCTTGTCCTAGCCATGCAATTAAACGATCTTTGAGTACCTCAAGCTGACGTAAACTTGAATGACACACATGAATTTGCAATGACTCATCGGCAGGATCTAAGTCATACGCCTGCGCGACTGGCTCAACCAAATTCAATACATCCGATTGAATTTTACCCAGTAAATGCTGCGGCTCTTCTTCAGGGAAAAGATCATACCACTCGCCTTCATCACCACTTGACAACGCCGCCAATAAAGAAAAGTGATCACGTGCCTGTTTACCAAAGCGTGTCAGCAAAGGATGATGTGACTCGCGCATATCGGCATTAAATTCGCCATTATATTTTTTGATATATGCAGCAATATCATCATCACTTACGGTTTTATTTTGACTTTCCATCTCACGAATAAAACGACTTTTGATTCGCGCATCCATGTTTAATTTCCACTTAGGATCGACCATGTCTGCCCAATATTCTTGCGATGGGTTGTAATGCAGAATAAAAATATCCATATACTGCGCCAAACGGCGGATAAACAGCAACTGACTTGGCGGCAAATCCAATAAGGTAAAAATCACCAACTGTTTGGGTAATTTGTTAATACACGAATTTGGATTTTCAGGCTCGCCCAAAGCTTGCCAAAATTGCAGATCAATCTCCTGCATTTTTTCAAAATCTGCATGAAAAATATGCAACCACAACCAACTTTGCCATTGCTCTAATTCTTCGGCTTGCTCTTGAGTAAATGCGGCTATTTCCAATGCCGCTTGTTTTTCTTCTTCGCTCTCAAAGTTTTTAGGGATATAAATTTGCTGCTTTAAGTTCAGGCGTTTCTGTTGTCCCCAAACCGCTAACCAATTGCTTTGACATTGGCAGACACCCTCGCAGCCTTTTTGGCAAAAACCACGATAAACCATGTAATTGCTAAATAAACGTGAAACTTTATCTGCCACCCAATACAGCATGTTTTGCTTTTTGAGCTGCTTTTCTAAACCCTGTGACAATTGCTCTGCGCTGTCATAAATTCGCTGAATCAAACGATGTAAAGCATGCTCGGCAGGAAGTGGGTTTTGTTCGTGTTGTATCCACGGTTGTAAGTCATAAAACACACGCCATTGCATCACAATACGCGGAATATTTGCCTGACGCACCCGATCTTTATCGTCTAAAACTGCCTGATAAGCGGCCCATTGAAAGGCACGAATACGATGATGAAATTCAGTATTGGCACTAATGCCTTTTTGCTCGGCTATTTTTTCCGTCAGCCACTTTTCTACTGCCACTGAAGGCACAATAAAATGCTGGGTTTGTAGCACCTGAAGCGGATTCGATGTCGGTTGACGTATGGTTTTCAGCATTTCATTGACTAAAACTTCTATACGTTGGCTTTGTATGACATGAATCGCCATAAGGTATCCTTTAATTTATTTTGAATAAGAATGTATTAAATGTACTAGAAGGCCGTTGATCTATCATTTGCCTCAAGCACAACAAAAGAATAAAGATTATTGGCTATACACTTACAACGGTGTATGCCACTTTACAAGCATACTTTTATTGCCTACTTTATTCAAAAAGTGCTTTGAATAAAGTGGTTTAATTTACCAAACAGCATACGATTATCCGCCATTTTAAGGTTGTACTTATGATAAAAAGAGAGACAATTCCAGACAGTATTGATCCAAGCCTAGACTTGGAAATGATTCGTGCAGAATGCCTAGAACTGGTCAAAAAACGTGCCTATTTTTCTGCAGGTGCAGCCGTCATTCCTGTGCCGTTCTTAGACGTTGTCATTGATGTGGGCATCTTGTCGCAACTGATTCCAGAAATTAATGCACGTTTTGGCTTATCTCCTGAGCAAGTCAGCGTGTATGATCCTGAAACCCGAAAAGTCCACTGGAGCGAATTGCGTAAACGCGGTGTGGAATTTTCAGGCTTAGTCGTGGCGCGTACTGCAGTAAAAAAATCCCTGAATAATGTCGCAGCCAAGTACATCACCAAACAAGTCACCAAGTTTATTCCATTGGGTGGACAAATGGTGGCAGCAGGTTTGGGTTATTTTATTATGAAAAAAATTGCCGAAACGCATGTTGAAGAAAGCTATAAACTGGCAAAAAGCATTCAGCTTAAACAAGCCAAAGTTGTGAATGCTTAATTTTTAAACTAAACAGACTCAAATTCAGCTAACTTAACACGCAGTCTTTGCATCCTCGAGGCAGATTATTCTGCCTTGAGTTGTTTCAAGATGGTTCTTAAAATTTCCAAACGTGCTGCATTTTTGTCATTACTCGGAATGATGTGCCACGGTGCATATTCGGTACTGGTACGTTGCAGCATATCTGCCGCTGCCACCAAATAATCATCCCAACGGCTACGGTTGCGCCAGTCTTCATCTGTAATTTTAAAACGCTTATGTGCGGTTTCCTGACGTGCTTTAAAACGCAGCTCCTGCTCATCTTTACTAATGGCTAACCAAAATTTGATGACGACAGTTTGATGATCATTTAAGTCTTTTTCAAAACGGTTGATTTCGTCATAAGAACGCTGCCATTCCAGTGGGCTAATCAAACCTTCTACACGTTCTACCAATACCCGACCATACCAAGAACGGTCAAAAATATTGATTTTTTCTTCAGGCAGAATTTTCGTCCAAAAACGCCACAAATAAGGACGACTAATTTCAAAGGCTTCAGGTGCACTAATGGTGTAAATTTCGTATTCACGCGGATCCAGTTTTTTTACAATCCGTTTAATCGCGCCGCCTTTGCCTGCTGCGTCCATTCCTTCAAAAACAATGCTGACATTACGGTTATCTAAACGCAGTGCATCTGCCACTTTTTTCGTGAGTTTCTTTAACTCTGCTTTATAGTCATCCTCATTGACCGATTCAGATATAGGATTAAGCAAAACTTCTGGAATTTCTGCAGCTTGCCAAGTGATGCCCGAACTGGTCGGATGCACAGGACAATGCTCTAAAGCACGTAAAATATGCTGTGCAAATTGTTGATCGCGGATGGTTTCATCTTCGCAATCAATCATAATCCAGTCATCGGTAAAGCGTTGGCGCAGCTTTTGCAAGCTGTCATATTGCTTTTTATTGCGCCAATCCAAACCGTGCAATTTATGCCAATGCACTTCGCTCGGTTCCATATCATCTAGTCGTTTTTGTAGTGATTTCCACGATAAATCGAACCAGATTTTAATGACATCCACATGGTTATTTTTTAAGTCTTCTTCATAGGCACGCATTTTTTCGACATAGTTATCAAACATGGTGTCATCAATTTGTTTAGACACATGCATGGCTGTGCTTAATAAGTCACTATACCAATTGCCAAACATCACCATAATTTGACCTTCGGCAGGAATAAAACGTGCATAAGGCTGCCAAAGTGTCTGTTTGGGATTAAACGGGTGTGGCGCATCGGCTTTTACCCTTAAATAACGCGGATCGACCCATTCCCTAAGTTGTTTGACCGACTCTCCTTTCCCCGCCAATTCAATGCCGCTCACTAAAATCAGCAAACTTTTGGCATTTTTTTCACCTTTGGTATTTTTTAAAGCATATTGGGCTTCAATTAGCTCGACTGAAAGTTGTTCTTCTTCCATGAGTTTAAATTCAGTATGTGCTTGTGACATCATCTACCCTATTGTTGTGTTATTTAAGCTCTGCTGATCATTCGTCTATATTTACGATATTAGAATGAGCGACAGACTTTGATCAGTATACGAATATCGACCCATTTTTTAACAACTTTTCGCGTATTTTTGTAGATTAATCTCACACACTGACCTTTGCCGTTTGGAATTCTGTGTAATTTGTCATAGCGACGAGATCAAACTCACATTAAGATTTGCCCATTCAACTCAATAATGAGACACCCTATGTCTAAACTTGCTGCTTTAGATGAGCTGTTAGAACTGTATTATCAATTTAAATATCATAAAAATCCTATGCTTTTTCAACGCTTACAAGATGTTCAAGCATGGCAAAAACAGCGTATGCAACGCACCCATGCCACACAGTTTGCCGAAAAGCACAATGTCTTGATGGCTGAATATTTTTTAAACCGCTTATATGGCGGTCCAGATTTTGACGCTTTGGCAGGTCAAATTGCTCGCCTACTGAAATATGCACACAAAGCTGAAAAAATCATCCCTGAAAATGCAATAAAAACAGGGACTTCTGGGGTAAGTCTGGCGATTTTGGCAGTGCAGTTAGATGAACAAGTCGCGATACAATTGCTACAGGACTATCCTGAAAATATGCCTTTAAATGATGAGATGATGCGTCTGACTTATTTAAAGCTCGATCAGGGCGAAGCACGCTTAAAACAATTAAATATGTTGGATGAACTGGGTAAAAACCTAGATAAATATATGCGCTCTTTTGTGGTCTATACCGCTTTTAAAATGTGTAAAGGCGCGGCGCAAAAATACAGTTTTCAAATTATGTATGAGTTTATGCAAGATGGCTTTTTAGCCATGAAACCATTAAAGTCTGCAGAGAAATTTGTGAAGCAATTTACTACCACAGAACGGGAAATTATTGCCAAAGTACATGCAGGTGATTTACATCCATTTTCATAATCCCAATGTGTGAAATAACCAACACTTATTCAGCACACTTACGCTATCTTTGGTTTTTTCTGTATATTATTCATAACAATTGCATGATGATTACTGTACAAGTGCTTAGAATCTGTCATCATGCATACACTGCAGCCTTAAGCCTTTTTATCCTGAGGAGTGACTCCAATGTCGAATGAAAATCAAACGCCTACCGCTACTCCCGAGTCGGCACAACCAACAGACAAAGTGAGTCCATTCTTAACCGAACCTCTACCGCAAGGCGCTCCACAAGGTCAGCAACAATCTTTAGAACAAAAATTAACGGATACACCTGTTACGGGTTCAGTGCCAAAATATAATTTGCCGCGCGGTGCCAACACAGGCAATGTCGGTGCAACCACACACTTCGGCTACCAAACCGTCAGCAGTGAAGATAAAGCCCAGAAAGTCGCAGAAGTCTTCCACTCGGTCGCAAGCAAATACGACATTATGAACGACTTAATGTCATTTGGTATTCACCGCTTATGGAAACGCTTTGCGATTAATATGTCAGGTGTACGTCGTGGTCAGCGCGTACTGGACATTGCAGGCGGTACGGGTGACTTAGCCAAAGTCTTTAGCCGTGAAGTTGGCCCTACAGGTCATGTGGTACTGTCAGATATTAACGAATCTATGCTGAATGTTGGCCGTGACCGTCTAATTGATGCAGGCTGTACCAATGTCGATTTCGTGTTGGCGAATGCCGAAACTTTAGAACCATTTGAAGACAACAGCTTTGACTTACTGACTATTTCATTTGGTTTACGTAACGTGACCGATAAAGATGCAGCTTTGGCAGCGATGTACCGCGTACTCAAGCCGGGTGGTCGTTTATTGATTTTAGAATTTTCAAAACCAGTATTTGAACCGTTCTCAAAACTCTACGATTTATATTCATTCACAGCATTGCCATTGATGGGTAAAATTGTCGCAAACGACTCAGAAAGCTACAAATACTTGGCTGAATCTATTCGTATGCACCCAGATCAACGCACTTTAAAAGGCATGATGGAACAGGCAGGCTTCCAAAACTGTGATTACCACAACCTGACTGGTGGTATTGTTGCCGTTCACCGTGGTTTTAAACTCTAAGGCGTACCGCAATGTGGTCAATTCTCGCCCTTGGTGCAGTTGAGAAACTGATTCATCATGTTATTGATTTGGATGCGATTACTCGCATCCAGCTCAACCAACTACACGGCAAAATGTTGCGTGTGGTGCTCGATTCGCCACAGCTTTCTGTAGATGTCTTTTTTGATGACAACAAAGTTCGTTTAGAACCTACTGCAACAGGTCACAGCGAGCAGCCTTCTATTTTTGAGCATGAGAAGCGCTCTAGCTTCGCAAGGTTTGATCAAGCGCAAAATATCAGCCCCGCAACGGCCACTTTGCATGTTAAAAATGTGGTGCAATTGCTTAAACTGTTGCTATCCGATGAAGTGGGCAATATTCCCCTACAAGGTGACTATCATCTTTTACAAGATATTCAGCGCATTATGCAGCAGGCTGAACTAGACTTGGCCGCACATTTAAGCCCTTGGATTGGTCCTGCTTTGGCTCATGAAGTTGGCAAAATTCAGCTTGCACCCAAGCATTTAAAACGCAGTCTACACAGCCATTTGTTCTTTGCTGAAGATGCCCTAAAAGAAGACAGTGGTTTATTTGCCCCACGCTGGCAAATGGATGACTTACAACAAGATACGCGCATTTTTCAACAAAATTTAGACCGTGCCGAAGCCAAAATCCAACAGCTACAAACGCAGCTTGATGCACAGCCAGATACCGCTTCTGACACCTTAAACTCCATTCAGCCCTAGGGAATAAGTCTTTATGATTCCGCACGTTTCACGTTTACTCGAACTTTGGCGCATTGCCGCGCACTATAGACTCGACACGTTGTTTCCTGCGGAAGAACTACCAGAAAAGGCACGTCATGCACTCAGTTTTATTCGCATGCACCCTGCGGCTTGGTCAAGTAAAGAGCGTAAAAACCCGCTGAAGCTCAAAGAAGCTTTAGAAGAAATGGGACCACTGGCGATTAAACTTGGGCAATTACTGTCTACACGTCGTGACCTGATTCCGCCTGAAGTTTTACAGCAATTGGTGTTGCTACAAGACCGTGTCAAACCATTCGGTTCTGACGTGGCACAAATGCGAATTCAGCAATCGCTCAAGGCAGACATCAACACCCTGTTTGCCCGTTTTGATGAGCAACCTTTAGCAGCAGCCTCCATTGCGCAAGTCCATACCGCTGCCTTGCATGATGGTCGTGAAGTCGTGGTTAAAGTCACCCGTCCCGATATTCGCCAGCAAATTCTACAAGATTTTGAAATTCTGGAATGGCTCGGTGCAGCACTGGAAAAACGTCTGGAAGCGGCACGTGCTCTACATTTATCTGAAATTATTCAGGACTATCGTCAAATTATTCTCAACGAACTGGATTTGACCTTAGAAGCGGATAACACCCGCCGCATGCGTCACTACTTTACAGGCTCAAGCATGATGTATGTGCCTGAAGTCTATATGGACAGTAAAGATGTAATGGTGGCAGAGCGCATTACAGGCGTGCCAATTTCCGACACAGCAACCTTTGATCGTTTGGGTATGGATCGTGCCGATTTGGCAGAAAAAGGCCTCACAATTTTCTTTACCCAAGTGTTCCGTGACAACTTTTTCCATGCCGATATGCATCCTGGCAACGTCTTCGTGGAAACCATCAATCCGAATAACCCGCGTTTTATTGCGCTAGATTGTGCGATTATGGGCGAGCTGTCCAAGCATGACCAAATGACCGTAGCGCGTATGTTGCTAGCAGTGATGAACAGCAACTTTATGCAGCTGATTCAAGTCGTACATCAAGCTGGCTGGATTCCACCAGGCACAGATCAAGATGCCCTCGCCCGCGAAATGCGTCGTACTGTCGGGCCAATGGTGTCTAAACCGATGCACGAATTGGACTTTGCTGGCATTCTGATTCAGGTCATGGATATTGCACGTCGTTTCCATTTGGAAATTCCACCACAATTGATGCTGCTACTGAAAACATTGGTGCACGTTGAAGGCTTGGGCACAGACTTATATCCTGAACTGGATATCTGGAAACTGGCAAAACCAATTTTAACGGATTGGATTAAAGCCAATATGAATCCAGTCAAAAATATCAAAGAAATTGGGCAGCAAATTCCCGACCTGTTACTAGGTGCACAAGACTTACCAAGTTTAATGATTGACAGTTTAAATGGTTTAAAAAACCAATCGGCTTGGCATTCCAAACAATTACATGAATTACAAAGCATGCGTCTGCAAATGGAACATCAGCAAAAACGCAGCTGGATTTTTGGCAGCATTATGGCCATTTTCCTCTCCATTGCGATTATTGCACCGTGGTATGTCTCTATTGTTTTAATCGCGTTGGCAAGTTTCTTGGCGATTTGGCGTATAGCCAAATAAAGCCACATTGCTTGATAACAAACTGATTAGACGATAAAAAAATTAGAAAGCCTGTTTTAAAGCAGGCTTTTTTATCACGCTGATTTTCTCTAACTCATCCTAAAAACTACCGCATGACTCATCAGTCACCAAGTGATGCCTCTCGCCATTGTTGCAAAAATCACCACGCCTACAATTAATGCACATTTGTAGCGTTATAGATCAAGCATGACTCAGCTTTTGCATAAACGTGCCCCTGCACTCAGTATTCGCGCAGGACATCTGGCACGCCAACTGATTGAACAAGAAGGCTTACATGCCCAACACGTCGATATTATTCCAGGTGCAGCAGGCGGCCCCAAAGGTATTGGCATTCAAGGCTTAGACCAAGCTATTTTTGGCGAGTTTTTTGCCCAAGCCCCAAAGCGTCGTACTGTGGTCGGTTCTTCAATTGGCAGTTGGCGCTTTGCCAGTATTTTGGCGTGGGGCGCAAAACAAGGCACTGAACGCCTGTCCGATTTATATACCAACTTGTATTTTCATAAAAAAATGTCGCGCCAAGAAGTCGCTGAGATTTGTCAAAATATGCTGTTTGAACTGATTCAGGGACAGCAACAACAACTGATTCAGCATCCTGACTATCACCTCACGGTCATTTCCGTCAAAGCTCAACATATTTTCCAAAGTGACCAAGCCTTGCCTTTGCTAGCATCTGTGGCTGGAATTATTGGTAGCAATGCCATTGCGCGCAAACATAACCGCTTATTTATGCAACGCGTCATCAGCCAACCTGCGCAAGGTCAGCAGTTTATGGTAGAGGATGATTTTGTCACCCATTACCAAGCCCTGAATGAGCAGAATGTCGCACCGTGGCTGCTCGCCTCAGCGTCTATTCCCGGGGTGATGTCTGCTATTCGTGACATTCCTGATGCGCCCGTGGGCAGTTATCGGGATGGTGGCTTAATTGACTACCATCTAGATTTACCTTACCAAAGTCAGGGCATTGTGCTGTACCCACACTTTACCGACAGCATTACCCCTGGCTGGTTTGATAAAATGTTGAAGCATCGTAAAGCCAATCCTGAAAATCAGGCCCGGACACTCTTGCTATCACCTTCGGCAGAATATTTAAGCAGCTTGCCTTTAGGCCGTTTGCCCGATCGTAAAGACTTCACCTTAAAAGGTTTAGATCAGGCACAGCGCATTCGCTTATGGAAACAATCGGTGGCAGAAAGTCAGCGTTTGGGCGATGAATTTCTGGAAATGGTGGAAAAACAAAACTTCCCTCAATTTATGCAAACGCTTTGACAGTACAAATCTGGCAAGATAATTTAGGTAAATTGTCTTGAATCACGTACACTATAGGGACGATGCAAAATCGTGCGCTCAGAAAATAGCGTCCATACAATTTAAATTAATTTTGGTGAACAACTCATGAATAACTTGCAATGGCTCGATGAAGTAAAATTTAACGAACAAGGATTAGTGCCTGCCATTGCACAGCATCATCAAACAGGACGTGTGTTGATGGTGGCGTGGATGAACCGTGAAGCCTTGGCACTGACTGCCGAAAAAAATCAGGCGGTGTATTTTTCACGTTCACGCAATAAATTGTGGCACAAGGGTGAAGAATCTGGACACTTTCAAACTGTGCACGAGATTCGTCTGGACTGCGATGCCGATGTGATTATCCTGCAAATTGAACAACATGGTGGAATTGCTTGCCACACAGGGCGTGAATCTTGTTTCTATCGCAAACTCACCGCCAATGGTTGGGAAATTGTAGATGCACAGCTGAAAGACCCGAATCAAATTTATGGTGAACAAGCCGCCAATGCTCACACCTTAGCCATGAGCCAATCAAAGGCACAAGCTGAACAGGTTGAAGTTTTGGCTTATTTAGGGCAAATGATGAGCGAGCGCAAAATCGCTAATCCTGACTCATCTTATGTAGCCAAGCTATACCATAAAGGCTTGAATAAAATTTTGGAAAAAGTCGGTGAAGAAACCGTGGAAGCAATTATTGCCGCCAAAGATTTCAACACCGAAGCCAATGCCAACAACAAAAATGACCTGATTTATGAAGTGGCCGATTTATGGTTCCACAGCATTGTCATGTTGGGTTATTTCGATATTGAACCGCAAGTGGTACTGAATGAATTGGCTCGTCGTCAAGGTTTATCAGGCTTGGTTGAAAAAGCCAACCGTAGCCATTAACGCGAAAAGCCAACCCTGATCTGTGTCTGTAATCACCAAGCCTCGCCCGACCTATGAGCAAGCCACTGCTATAGATAATGCACGTCTGGGCAAATCTTTTAAAGTGATTGCCTATGCAGGTACAGGTAAAACCACGACCTTACAAATGATCAGTGATGCCATGCCAGAACGGCGTGGCATGTACTTGGCATTTAACAAAGCCATTGCCGCAGAAGCACAAAGTAAATTCCATCGTCAGGTCGATTGTCGTACATTTCACTCGCTTGCATATCGCAGCGTTCCACGTGGAGTCACCGACAAATTACGCCTACCCCGTTTAAGTCCAAGTTTTATTGCCAAAGAGTATCGTTTAGAACCGATTACCCTTAGACGTATGATGGGCGGACGCTATGAAAAATATGTGTTGATGCCAAGTCGTTTAGCCAGTTTGGTGGCCAATGCCGTGAGTCATTTCTGCTCGACCAGTTCGCAATACCCTGCCCCACGACATTTACAAGCACCCAGTTGGTTGCATCCAGATGACATCGACACCTTACAAAAGCATCTTTATCCTGCGGTAGAACGACGCTGGTTGGAGTCAATTGACCCGAATCATCAGGCAGGCATTGGACACGATATTTATCTGAAACTTTGGGCCTTGTCTGAACCCAACATTCCTGCCGATTATGTGCTGTTTGACGAAGCTCAAGATGCCGACCCGCTCATGCTGGGCATTTTACTCAAGCAACGTAATACTCAAGTGATTTATGTGGGCGATGCGCATCAGCAAATCTATGCTTGGCGTGGTGCAATCAATGCCATGCAGCAATTACCTTTGCCTGAATCACGACTGACCACATCGTTCCGTTTTGGTGAAGAAATTGCCCTGACCGCCAATGCCATTTTAGGTGGGCTGAATGAAACCGTGCCACTCTTGGGCAATCCAGAATTACATTCCAAAGTGGTCAACAAACCCCATACCAAAATGCGTGATGCGATTTTATGCCGTACCAACGCCCGTGCCATGGAACTGCTACTGGCAGGTTTAGTGCATGGCGATAAAGTCAGTCTGCAAGCCGACCATGTGCGCTTAAACCGTTTTGTGGATGCTGCCGCGATGCTCAAACAAGGCAAACGTGTGACCGACGTTCCGGAACTGGCATGGTTTAACTCTTGGCATGATGTACATGAATATTGTGAAACCAACGATGGCAGCGACATTAAACCTTTGGTCAAACTGGTGGATGATCATGGTACTAATCCACTCAAACGGGCGTTGGCAAAAATCACCCCAATTGACCAAGCCGACTATATTATTTCGACAGCGCATAAAGCCAAAGGTTTAGAATGGAATCGGGTACATATTGAAGACGACTACCAATTTAAACTGAACGACAAAGAGCATAAAATTAGCGATGAAGAATTAAGATTACTGTACGTGGCATGCACACGTGCTAAAGTCAGTTTAAATATTCATCATATTTACGATTTGGTACAACAACTGAAAATAAAAATGCCGACATCGTTACGCAAAGCGGTGGGGTAATTGCAGCAGGTGCGCTATGAAAATTACATCGGTTCATTTCAGACACATCACCCATTTTGCAGACCTAAAACTCGAACTCAATTATCACGACCTGCCCATTACGCTTATTTTGGCAGACCAAAGCGCGGGTAAAACCTCGCTGTTACGATTTAGTTATCAAGCACTGACTTGGTTTGCCGCTCGCTATAAAGACTTACGCACTGCGGGTTTGGTGATGCAAGATCAAGATATTTTGTTCAACCGCTTGCAAGCTAAAATTGATGTTTGTGTGGAAATTCCAGCAGAAATAGGCAGTTTGGCAGAATCAAGCAACACGCAAATTGAAAGCACCCAACATTGTGACTGGCAATTATATAAAACCCTGAATAGTAGCGGCGTAGGAGTAAGCAAAGCAGAAACCGCCAAGCTTGAAAAAATGGTGCAGCTCTATCAACACACCATTAAACATGACCCGATGCAAGGTCTACCGCTGATTGCCTACTACCCTGCAGAACGCTTCGTGAATGAAGTTAATTTACTCAATAAAAATAATCCGCTGATTTTACAACCTGGACATGCCTACGAAATTGCTGCGATTCCATTCACGACATTTACTCGTTTTTTTGAATGGTTGCGGGAAATTTCCGATATTGAAAATGCCCAAAGTGCGCAGCTTTTACACAAGCTATATCAGCAACAACAAAGCGAACTCGCACAAACCCTGAATCAGTCCTTATTGCATGCCTATACCCAAATGCATGCACCGAGTTTACAAGCACTGAAAGATGCCTTACAAATCGTGCTGCCTGAAATTGAAGACCTATATCTACAACATCTGCCTAAATTACAACTCATGGTGCGCTGTCAGGGCAAAGATATGCTGTATCAGCAATTGTCGAACAGTCAGCGCAACTGGATTGCTCTAGTAGGCGATATTGTACGTCGCCTCTGTTTGCTAAACCCAAACAGTTTGTATCCGTGTCGCGAGGGAGATGGTATTTTGTTGATTGACCAGATTGATCATCAGCTCGATCAACAACAGGCCGCACAAATACTGACTCGTTTACATCAAGCTTTTCCGCGCTTACAAATTATTGCCACAGGCAACCGCAGCGAACTTTTGGAACAAGCGGAACGCTTTCAATGTTTAAAACTGGAACATCAACAGCTGCATCCCATCGCATGGCAAAGTTTACAACCGCAGTTTGCAGAAATTTATGCTGATGTGCTAGAAACCACTCACACGACAGAAGACGTCAGCCTACAAGAACAAAACCCAACACAATTAGGCACGGCTGAAATTTTGCAGCAGATTCAAAACCATTTAACTGCCGAACAAAAACAGGAATTGCTGCAACGCTTACAGCAATTGGATAGTGAGCCAACACCTGATCAATTGCCTGAATCTTAATTGCCGAAGTCTTTCAACGCATACTTGGGCAAAAAGCAAGGAAATACTTTATCCCGCATATAACAGACGGTATATAATGACTTTGCTGTATGCAAAAAAAATTGATGTTGTTTTATTCATGTAATAAAATCAGATTAATTTTGAACTTTTATAGTAAAATCCGATTTTGCTGTAGTTTTTAAAGTTGCGCAATACAACTTTTTTTATACCTTGAATAGTGTCTATTGACCTTTCAAACACGGTGAATGCTGTAAAAATGCAGCAGATGCAGATCAACTTCATCCATAGTTCAACTAGGTTGTAGATTGACGCATCTAAATATTTTTAACACAGCTTTAACCAAACCAAGCACAACCTTATTCGCTGCATCGTCAGCGAAAGATCAGCATATTTTTTGCTGCTTGAGCCGCCTAGCCATGTAAAATTATTTTTGCATGATCTTGTTTTGAGTTTAAGTTGCGACAATACGCTCATCAAAACAATAGACTACGTGTTTACTGACACGACTGATTGGCTTTCAAGATTGAATCTTTTGGATGGTGTGTTGCTGTCCTGTAATCCTTGGAAGATAAGATTCATCCTTTAGGTTTTCAACCTATTCACGACAATGGATATGAGTGTGCTACCGATTATTATATTGTTACCGTTAGTACTGGGCACAACCCTTGTCTCGTGGCTGAAACAATTTTCACGCGGGGTAACGGCTTTAGGGGCGATTGGCGTCAGTCTGAGCAGTCTTATTCTGCTCCTGACTCAAGCAAAAGCAGTCTTTAATGGCGAAACGATCATTCAAACATGGTCTTGGCTGCCACAGTTGGGGATTGATTTAAGCTTTCGTCTAGATGCGCTTGGTTTATTATTCTCCTTGCTGATCACGGGGATCGGCACACTCATTTTTATTTATGCCTATTATTATTTAAGTCCACAAAACTCGCTCAGTAAACTCTATGTTCTCCTCATGCTGTTTATGGCTGCCATGTTGGGAATTTCGCTCTCCAATAACCTGATTTTGTTGCTGACTTTTTGGGAACTGACCAGTATTTCCTCTTTCTTATTGGTGGGTTATTGGAGCAATTACGAGGCAGCACAACGCGGCTCACGTATGGCACTGACCATTACAGGCATGGGCGGACTCGCCATGCTCGGTGGTTTTGTGTTATTGGCGCAAATCACAGGCACCTATCAAATTGACCAAATCTTAATGATGACTGAACAAATTCAAAGTCATCATTTATTTGTACCAACTTTATTGCTGATTTTATTGGGTGCATTTACCAAAAGTGCGCAATTTCCGTTTCACTTCTGGCTACCCAATGCCATGGCTGCACCCACGCCTGTTTCTGCCTATCTACATTCGGCAACGATGGTCAAAGCAGGGATTTTCTTGCTGGCGCGCTTATTGCCAATTTTTGCAGGCGCAGCGTTATATCACAACCTAGTCACCTTTATTGGTCTATTTACCCTGTGTATGGCAGCATTCTTTGCCATTTTCAAAGAAGATTTAAAAGGCTTATTGGCGTATTCCACCATCAGTCATTTAGGTCTGATCATGTGCTTACTCGGCATTGGTTCACCGTTAGCAGTAGCTGCTGCAATTTTCCACATCATCAACCACGCCACCTTTAAAGCGGCCCTGTTTATGATTGCAGGAATTATCGACCACGAATCAGGCACACGTGATTTACGTAAACTTAGTGGCTTATGGCAACTATTACCCTTTACCGCCACCCTCACTATGATTACCGCGGCCTCTATGGCTGGCGTACCGTTGACCAACGGCTTTTTGTCCAAAGAAATGTTCTTCACTGAACTGGTAGCAAACTTATCTGGCCCTGTACTGTTGGTTTCTGCAATTGTTGCGACACTGGCGGGTATTTTTGCAGTGGCCTATTCAATACGTTTGGTACACGGCGTTTTCTTTGATGGTCCAATTGGTAAAGATGTCCCAAACAAAGAAGCTCACGAACCTCCGTTTGGCATGCGTGCACCCGCAACTTTATTGGCTGTTTTATGTATTTTAGTCGGCTTGATGCCTGCCTTATTGGTCGAGCATATTGTCAATAGCACGACTCGTGCCAGTACCCAACTGTCGCAGTTTGAAGGCACACATCTGGCAATTTGGCATGGCTTTAATCTTCCCCTGCTGATGAGTGTTATTGCACTGCTTGGCGGGATCATTTTCTATTTCTCGCTCGCCAAAGGTGGAAAAATCCGTGAAATTGACCTCGACCCACATTTAGGTCAATTCCAAGGCAAACTGCTGTTTGAATTATTCTTAAAACATTTGCTACAAGTTTCACGCAAAATCAAACGTAAAACCGAAAATGGTTCACTGCAAAGCTATTTGGTGTGGATCATTGCTTTTACGGTATTCATGGTCGCGCTACCATTATTCAATCAGGGATTAACAACTGGCACACGTGAACTCACACATGCGCCTATGATTGCCATTGTTTTATGGTTATTGCTGTTCTCTGCCTGTTGGATGATGCTGTGGTTCCACCATGAGCGCATCAAAGCTGTCTTAATCAGCGGTGCAGTTGGCTTGGTCGTCACCATGATGTTTGTCGGACTGTCTGCTCCCGACTTGGCACAAACTCAAATCACGGTTGATGTCGTCACCACTGTTTTATTGCTGATGAGTCTATCGCTGCTCCCACAATTGACCCCGTATGAATCTAGCCGTTCACGTCGTTGGCGAGATGCCTTCATTGCGATTGGTGGCGGCATTGGTATCGGCTGGATTGCGTGGCTGGTTATGACTCGCGACCACAATTCAATTTCATGGTTCTTTAATCAGCAATCCATTCCACTCGGTGGCGGAACCAACGTGGTCAACGTCATTTTGGTGGACTTCCGTGGTTTCGATACCTTTGGTGAAATTACCGTCTTGGGCATTGCTGCGATTGGTACGCTGTGTTTAATGGATGGTATGCGTGCGCACGGCACTATCATGACCCAAGGTTTAACCTATCGCTTTAATCCTTCACCGTTGATGCTGCGGATTACCGCCTCATGGATTTTACCTATCGCCCTTGTGGTCAGCCTGTATATTTTCTTGCGCGGTCATAACTTACCAGGCGGTGGCTTTATTGCGGGCTTAATTACCGCAATGGCGTTGATCATCCAATACATTGCGCTTGGTCAAGACCACACCGAACAAATGCTCAAAGCTAAATCTGGACGTTTATACGAAATCTGGATTGGCGTGGGTTTAAGTATTGCAGGTCTGACAGGACTTGCCGCATGGTTCTGGGGACGTCCATTCCTCACCAGCGCACATATTTATGTCAATCCTCCGATTATTGGTGAAATGCACCTCGCTTCGGCTGCCTTATTTGATGTAGGCGTGTATGTCACGGTGGTTGGTGCGGTAATGTTGATGATTTCTGTCTTGGGCGACTCACGTCACTCAGGCATGTCTGGCCCACTTCCAAAGGAGTAATGCAATGATTAGTATTGAGTTTTTAATTGCGTCTGCCATTGGAATGTTAGTCGCGACAGGAATCTATTTAATTTTACGTGCCCGTACCTTTCCTGTGGTTTTGGGCTTGGCGATGATTGGTTATGCCGTCAATATTTTCTTATTCAGCATGGGGCGTATTCAGCTCAATGCACCTGCAATTTTGACTGAAGCTTCAAAAGTCACCGACCCATTACCACAAGCCTTGGTATTAACCGCAATTGTGATTGGTTTTGCCACCACCGCATTTATTGTGCAATTGGCGCTGCGTAGCCGTTATGAAACAGGGACAGACCACGTCGATGCCAAAGAAGAACATCCACTGCTTGACCCACGTGAGGATGAGCCATAATGACTGATTTCCTCCAATTTTGGCTACAGCATTCACCTATTTTTAGCATCCTGATTCCAACCTTTACCGCATTTATTTTAGTGCTATTAGGCAATCCGGGCTTTGGTTCACTCTCACATGACTGGCGTCAGCCATGGCGTCGTGGCATTAGCTATCTTTCTGCCACACTCGGTTTAGTCACTGCAATTAGCTATTTAATTCAAGTCAGCAGTGGGCAAATTATTATTTATAATTTGAGCGAATGGGCCGCCCCGTTTGGCATTATTTTAGTGCTAGATCAACTGTCTGCCCTCATGTTAGTACTGACTTATTCACTTGCCTTGCCATTACTGTGGTTTTCCAGCAAAAAATGGGATGAACGTGGTCGCTATTTTCATACCATGGTGCATTTCCTACTCATGGGACTTTGCGGTGCATTCCTCACAGGCGACTTATTTAACCTGTTCGTATTTTTTGAAATCTTGTTGCTCGCCTCGTATGTGTTGTTATTGCACGGTCAAGGCAAAGCACGTTTTCAACTCGGGATTCATTACGTCACCATCAACCTGTTGGCCTCTGCCCTGTTCCTAATTGGTTTGGGGATGATTTACGGCAGTGTCGGCAGTTTAAATATGACCGATGTGGCGCGTCTGATTCCGCTACTCGATGCTGATGCACATAAAATTGCGGTGGCAGGTGGCTTACTGTTATTTGTGGTGTTTGGTATTAAAGCCGCCATGCTTCCTGTCGGTTTCTGGCTACCTAAAACCTATGCCGTGGCGACAACCCCTGTGGCAGCCTTATTCACTATCATGACCAAAGTCGGTGTGTATGCCATTTTGCGGGTCAATGGAACCGTATTTGATGATGCGCTGAGCCATAAAATCCTACAAGACTGGTTACTGCCGATTGGTCTAATTACCTCACTGTATGGGGTCATAGGCGCAATTGGTGCAGAGCGCTTACGTCGTTTTGTCGGTTTTATGGTGCTGTCTTCAATTGGTACGATCCTGATTGCCATTTCGATGATGAACACACAGGCATGGTCAGCTGCACTGTATTACTTGGTACACAGTACTTTAATTGCAGCGGCTTTCTATTTGCTGTGCGGCTGGATTACCTCACAACGTGGCGCATTTAAAGATCACTTCAATATTGCCCCACAAATGAAGCAACATAAAGTATTGGCAATCACGTACTTCATGATCGCCTTAATGATGGCAGGTTTACCACCGTTTAGTGGCTTTTTGGGTAAAGTCTTTATTTTACAAGCCACCGCCAATATGGCACATCAGGGCTGGATTATTGGCATCATTCTCTTAGTCAGCTTACTCAGTATTATTGCGTTCACCCGTGTCGGCTTTATTTTATTTTGGCGCGCGACCAAACCTGAAGATGATGTACAAACTGAAGCCTATTATGAATATCAGGCACTACCTGCGATTGCACCGCCCCGCAATGACCGTGTCATTTATTTACTGCTGACGGGTTTAGTGCTGTACGTGGTATTTGCCAATCCAATTCAACAATATATGCTGAATACTGCACAGCAGATTCAACATAATGCGGCCTATGAAGCACTGATTCTGAAAAAAGACCGTGCTGCAAATGTGATTAGCGTACAACCTTATGATCCATTGTACTTACCTGAAACCAAGTACGGTGGCGAAGCAATTGACACCAATGCACATTTAATTCCCTATGTGATTGATCCAAACACCTTGGAAGGCGAGCATATTTCTGACTATAAACAACGTCAGATTCAACAGCAAAATCGTGAGGAAGCACAGCAACCTAGCGATACTCAACTCAAACCTGCGGAGCCCTAAACATGCAAAAAACGAGACCAAAAACTTCGTTTTGGGATAACCTGCTGCCACACCCGTTTGTATCTGTATTGGTGGCACTGAGTTGGCTGATGTTGGCGCATAGTGTTTCTGCAGGGAATCTGTTGATGGCACTGGTCTTGGCGTTCTTGATTCCTAAATTGATCCAGCCCTTTATTGCGCGTACACCAGACATCAACTGGACTGCAGCCATTCGCTTATTCTTCGTGGTGGTCTGGGATATTATGATTTGTAATATTCGTGTCGCAAAACTGGTACTTGGCCCAACAGACCGTATGCAGCCAAAATGGTTCCGTGTCCCTCTCGAAACACAACACGAACAGGTCAACAGTATTTTGGCGATGATCATTACCACCACACCAGGCACGGTTACAGCAGGTATTGACCAAGACCGTGGCGATATTTTGGTGCATGCCTTAAACACTGCAGATGAAAGTGTAGATATTCAAGACATCAAAAATCGTTATGAAAAACCGCTGATTGAAATTTTTGGTGCACAGTCAGGAGAAAAGCAATGATGATTCTGCCTTATGCACTTGGAATCTGCATGGTTGCGATTACGCTGTCCATGTTTATGTGCCTATATCGCCTGATTATTGGCCCTTCAATTGTAGACCGCCTGTTGGCCTTGGATACCTTGTTTTTAAATGCGACCTGCTTGGTGGTGGTTCTGGGTATCTATTGGACCAGTACCTCATTATTTGAAGGTGCGTTATTGGTGGCGATGCTAGGCTTTGTGTCTACTGCAGCACTGGCGCGTTACTTCACCAGTGGTCATGTGATTGATTAAGGAGAATGAACATGCAATTACTCATGGAAATTTTAGTGTCATTCTTTTTAATTATTGGCGCATTTTTCATGTTGGTGGGCGGCATTGGCATGGTTCGCCTACCCGACTTATTTATGCGACTGCATGCCCCTACAAAATCCAGCACTTTAGGACTAGGCAGTTTCTTAATTGCAGCCATTATTTATGCGGCATTTGAAGGACGATTTGGCTTTGCAGAAGTATTAATCACCCTATTTGCGTTTATTACCGCGCCTGTTTCTGCCAATTTAATGGCGCAGGCCGCACTTCATTTACGTTTACGTTCGATGAGTGGTAATGTGCCTGAAACCTTAGATCGTCCATTACCGTGGCAACGCCAACGTCGTAATTTACGTCGCTACGAAAAAAAATCTAATGATGATTTGGTGTAGAGCAAAAAAAAGCATCGTATCCCATATGATCTTGCTTACATTGCAAAAGCTCAAACATGATAGATAAACATTCATTGATTCTGATAGACAAAAAAATGCCACCCGAAGGTGGCATTTTTTATCATCACTGATTTATTCTTCATCTTGCTTAGGTGCTGCAGGAGGTAAATCTTTTACCGCTTCTGCAATCAAACCAAACATATAGTTACCATAGGCATTGGTTTTATCGTAGTGAAAACGCAAACGCGGGGTAATACGTGTCTTAATACGACGGCTTAACTCATGGCGCAAGAAGCCTGATGCTTTATTCAACACATCCAAGGTTTCTTTATTTGCCGTTTCGCTTTGCTCATCGCCTAATTCACGTCCCATGACGGTCACGTACACTTCCGCATATCCTAAGTCTGGGCTCACCTTCACTGCAGAGATGGTCACAAGACCACCTAAGCGTGGATCTTTCAGCTCTTGGCGAATCAGTTCTGACAGCTCACGCTGTACTGTATCCGCCATACGCTTCAGACGTTGACTACCCGCCATTAAAGACTCCGTTTAATCAATTGAACATCGTACACTTCAATCTTATCAAGTGGTTTGATGTCTTTATAGCCTTTTACTGCAAGACCACATTCCATACCTGCGCGAACTTCTTCCACCACGTCTTTATAACGACGAAGTGACTCAAGCTCACCTTGGAATACCACCACATCATCACGTAATACGCGAATTGGTTTGTTACGGTGAAGTACGCCTTCAAGTACCATACAACCTGCAGCTGCACCGAACTTACTTGAGTGGAACACTTCACGCACTTCTGCAACACCCAAAATAGTTTCACGGTGTTCAGGTGCAAGCTTACCGCTCATCGCATCTTTCACATCATCAATTAATTGATAGATGATGCTGTAGTAACGAATGTCAATACCATCGGCATCGGCTTTTTGACGCGCAGTATTGTCAGCACGTACGTTAAAGCCCAATAATACAGCTTCTGAAGATTCTGCAAGCGTAACGTCAGACTCGGTGATCGCACCTACGCCTGAACCAATCACACGTACACGTACTTCATCGGTAGACAACTCACCCAATGCAACAATCAAGGCTTCCAAAGTACCACGTACATCGGTCTTCAATACCACATTGACAAATGGAACGTCTTTTTTGCCCATTGATGCCATGATGTTTTCAAGACGCATCGCGCTTTGACGCTCTAGACGTTTTTGACGCTCACGATCCATACGCGCATCGGCAACTTCACGTGCTTTCTTCTCGTCATTTACAACAAGAACTTCGTCACCCGCCATTGGCGCTTCAGGTAAACCTAAAATTTCAACTGGAATTGAAGGACCTGCAGATTTAATACGCTTACCGTTTTCATCGGTCATGGCACGTACGCGACCATAAGATGAACCTGCAAGAACCAAGTCACCTACATTCAAAGTACCGTTTTGTACCAGAATTGAAGTCACTGCACCGCGACCTTTATCTACACGCGCTTCAATCACCACACCTTGCGCTGCACCTTCTTCAGATGCTTTCAATTCCATCATTTCTGCTTGAATTGAAATTAAATCAAGAAGTTCATCAATACCTTGACCTGAATGCGCTGAAACCATTGCAACAGGTACGTCACCGCCCCATTGTTCAGGTACGATTTCTTTGGTGGTCAATTCATTCAATACGCGGTCTGGATCAGCCGATTCTTTGTCCATTTTGTTAATGGCAACAATGATTGGCGTACCCGCTGCACGCGCATGGTCAATCGCTTCTGCAGTTTGTGGCATTACACCATCATCTGCCGCAACGACCAATACCACGATATCTGTTGCTTTCGCACCACGTGAACGCATTGCAGTAAACGCTGCGTGTCCCGGTGTATCTAAGAAGGTGATAATGCCTTTGTCGGTTTGTACGTGGTATGCACCAATGTGCTGGGTAATACCACCCGCTTCGCCTGCAGCCACTTTGGCACGACGAATACGGTCAAGTAATGATGTCTTACCATGGTCAACGTGACCCATGATGGTCACCACTGGTGGACGTGTCGTTTGAACACCACGTGCCTCTTCAGCCGCTTCGAGTAAGTTATCTTCAGCTTGCGTATCCGATACTAGAACTGGGTTGTGGCCCATTTCTTCAACTACAAGTGCCGCAACTTCTTGCTCAATCGCTTGGTTTTGCGTAACTAACTCACCCATTTTCATGAGTGATTTAATCACTTCACGTACTTTAACTGCCATTTTTGCAGCCAAGTCTGCAACCACAATCGTTGCACCAATTTCAACATCATAAACTTGTTTTTTAACTGGTTTTTCAAAGCCGTGCTTGTTGGCTTGGCTCGTTTTCAAACCGCGTTTATGTGAGTTTTGGCTGAAAGACTGTTCTTCCTGACCACGACGACCACCTTTTTTCGGTGAACGTGTATTGGTGGTGCTGGTACCACGCTTGATTTCACGGTCTTCTTTGGCAAATGAATCTTCATAAGCCTGACCCACAAGACCAGCCGCCAATGGAGAATCATCTACCACACGAATGGTAGCGGTTGCATCTTCATTTGAGTATTTAGATGCCATCTGACGCATTTGCTCAAGCGTACGTTGCTGCGCTTCTTCAGCCGCTTTACGACGTGCTGCTTCTTCAGTCGCTTTCAACTGAGCTGCTTGCGCTTCACGTGCTTTCTTTTGCTCAGGCGTTTCAGTGACCTTCACTGCTTGCTTCACAATTGGCTTGTTGGTTGACTTACGTTTCACCACAACCGCAGCTTTCGCAACTTCTTGCTTGGCTGTTTCTTGCTTCGCTGCTGCACGCATTGCATCTAAAGCTTGTTTCGCTTTTGCAGCACCTGCTTGAGGCGCGTCTGCTTTCGCTTTGCTCTTTTCTGCCACGTCACGTGCTTGCTGTTCTGCTTGCGCTTTTTCAGCTGCTTCCGCCTGTGCTTTTGCCAGTGCTTCCGCTTTAATCTGTTCAGGATCAGGCTTTACAAATGTATGCTTCTTACGAACTTCTACATTAATCGTTTTCGCTTTGCCCGAAGTACTTGCCACTTTAGCGGTACTGGTGGTTTTACGTTTCAACGTGATTTGTCCTGCATTACCCTCTTGACCGTGAACCTTTTTTAAATGGTTCACTAGGGTACTTTGTTGTTCAGTGGAAATAATATCGTCAGCCTTACGCTGTGGTAAACCTGCGTCACGAACCTGTTCCAGGAGTTTCTCAACTGGACGACCTACACTGAGCGCTAACTCTTTAATCGACTTGTCCGTCATATATTACCTCCTAGTTAAACCATGATTCGCGCGCTTTCATAATCAATTGACCCGCTTTATCTGTACCTAGACCTTCAATATCTTCGATATCGTCAGTCGCTTGGTCAGCTAAATCATCAACTGTGATGACACCACGAGCGGCAAGCGCATAAGCGATCTCTTGTGTCATGCCTTCCATTGCTAGAAGTTCTTCACTCGGATCTTGGATATTTTCTTGCTGTTGCAATGCGTCTGCCAATGCCACTTCTTTGGCACGACCTTGTAACATTTCAACAATTTCTTCATCTAAATCAATTTCGTCAAATGTTTCCGCAGGAACATACGCAATTTCTTCTAATGAAGTGAAGCCCATTTCTACCAATGCCATCGCCAAATCTTCAGCAATGTCTAGACGTGAAACAAACAAGTCTAAGTATTGTTGCGCTTCATTTTGCTGACGTGCGTGATACTCTTCTTCAAGCATCATGTTCAGCTTATAACCTGTGAGTTCAGAGGCTAAACGTACGTTTTGACCTTGTGAACCAATGGCACGCGCTAACTGATCGCTAGTGGCGAAAATAATGTCAGCAGTACGCTCTTCTTCATCAATCACAATACCCGATACATCGGCTGGCTCTAAAGCACTGGCGATATATTGTGCTGGATCATCAGACCACACCACAACATCAATACGCTCACCATTTAACTCTTGCTGTACCGCTTGGATACGTGTACCACGCATACCAATACATGCACCTACAGGGTCAATACGATGGTCGTTGGTTTTTACTGCAATTTTTGCACGTACGCCCGGCTGACGCGCTGCTGCTTTAATTTCGATGATTTCTTCAGAAATTTCTGGAATTTCTTTTTTCATCAATGCAATCAGCATTTCAGGCTTGGCACGTGACAACAACAATTGTGCACCACGACCTTCACGGTTCACGCTGTACAAAATTGCATTCACACGCTGCTTAGGACGCAAAATTTCTTTGGCGATCATTTCTTCACGCGCCAAATATGCTTCTGCATTGTCGCCCAAATCAATAATAAAGCCATCTTTGGTTTGCTTTTTCACTTCACCGTAAATCAGCTCGCCTACTTTGGCTTCATAAGCATCTGCAACCAATGCGCGTTCTGCTTCACGAATTTTTTGCACAATCACTTGCTTGGCAATTTGCGCAGCAATACGACCGAAGTCAATTGACTCAACTTCAAGTTCGCGAATATCGCCAATTGACCACTTTGCAGGGTCTACATCAGAAATTGCATCTTGGCATGCAGGCATTTCATGATCTTCATCTGCCACCACTTCCCACTGACGGAAAGTTCTGTAGTCACCTGTTTTACGATCAATTTCCACACGTAAGCGTGCTTCTTCTGAGTTTGTGCCTTCGTAGAATTTCTTTTTCGTCGCAGCAACAAGAGCCTGTTCAAGCGCCTCAAAAATTGCCTCACGACTTACACCTTTTTCGTTACTAACCGTTTCAACGACGGTAAGAATTTCACGTGCCATAAGTCACCTATTCGTTCAGATTCTTATTAATTTGATTAATCCTGGTAAATCAGGTTTGCTTTATCAATATTGTGACTGTCAATCTCCAATACCTGCTGTTTTTCCACCTCGACCTGAATGGTTTCATTTTCCAGATCTACAGCAACCAATTTCGCTTGAAATTTACGACGGTTTTCTACAGCACTGATTAAACGTAACGCAATGGTTTGCCCAATATACGCAGGCAATTGCTCTGATTGGAAAAATGGACGATCCCAACCCGGTGATGACACTTCAAGCGCATATTCACCTGAAATTGGATCATGCACATCAAGCATTGCACCAACTTGCTGGGTTACACGTACACAATCTTGTACACCAATACCGCGACCTTGCTCTAATTCGCCATCTTCATTTAAGACAGGTTCTGCATTTTCATCGACAGCTTTGTCGATATAAATACGTAACAAAGAACGCTTACCTTGTGGAATAAACTCGATTCCCCAAAGATCCACATCACATGCTTGCACTGCTGGCGCAATTAAGTCCTGAAGTGCTTGAGTTTTATTTGATAGCTTCATTTACTCTCGTCATTCTGCTGCGGTTCAATGGTCTTATTTGACCACTACACATTCATACAAACTATAGTAGTAGTGAAACATGACACTTTGACTTTAGGCCGCGCACGGCTTGTATCGACACTACACGATAGCCAATAAAAAAGGGCGTAATCGCCCCTATTCTTGCACAGTAAAACCAATATCCACTGTGCAAAAAGGCCCACCTAGTTGTGAGCCTCTTTAGAAACTTGGTTGCGGGGATTAGACTAAATCTAACCATCTTTGCTAGTTTATTGTGCTGAGTTAAATCAAATAAAACTAACGTACCACACCATTAGAAACTTGGTAGCGGGAGCTGGATTTGAACCAACGACCTTCGGGTTATGAGCCCGACGAGCTACCAGACTGCTCCATCCCGCATCAACGTGCAAATATTATATACAAAAATGAATAAGTTTTCAATCAAACTTAGCATGTTTGCCTGACTTGACTTAAGCTGCACCTTAGTCAGATTTTGGTAGCGGAAGCTGAATTGAGCTAACCACCTTCGCCAAGTTATCAAGAGTTGAGCCCGACGGACAATCAACCAATCAAAACAGGCATTACCAAACCATTAAAAAATGGTAGCGGGAGCTGGATTTGAACCAACGACCTTCGGGTTATGAGCCCGACGAGCTACCAGACTGCTCCATCCCGCAACAACATGTAAATACTTATCTCAACCTAAAATAATTTAAGTTGCCTACGCTTAATTTACGATAAGCTTAGGATTGATTGGTAGCGGGAGCTGGATTTGAACCAACGACCTTCGGGTTATGAGCCCGACGAGCTACCAGACTGCTCCATCCCGCATCAACAGATTTGCTGCTTAACACCAACTTATGTTTTCTGGATTATAAGTTGGTGCGGAAGGGGGGACTTGAACCCCCACGCCCGAAAGCACTACCACCTCAAGGTAGCGTGTCTACCAATTCCACCACCACCGCAGCTGTGACGCATTCTAGTCGCATCATGCGAAAAAAGAAAGTGCTAAATAAAATTATTCAGCGCTTTTAGGCGCAGTTGGTGAAGTTTCAGGCGATACTGGCTGTGCAGGTGCAGTCGTTTGTACAGTCTGCAAACTATATGCACCTGTGGTTTGTTTCTTGGCAAACACCGCTAAAGTTAAACTGGTTGCAAAAAACAATGCTGTTAAAATTGCCGTTAAACGGGTTAAAAAGTTACCTGAGCCTGACGCACCAAATACGGTTGCCGCACCACCGCCACCAAAAGAAGCGCCTGCATCTGCACCTTTACCATGCTGAACCAAAATTAGTCCAATCATTAAAATGGCTAAGATAATATGTACTACCAGCACAAATGTTTGCATGCTGAACTCCTCATTATTGTGTATTTGCAAAGGCTTGCGCAATTTGATGGAACGATGCCGCATTTAAGGATGCACCACCGACCAAAGCACCATTAATGTCTGGGCAGGCTGCTAACTCTACGGCATTTTCTGGTTTTACACTACCACCATATAAAATCGGTAGAGTCACCGCATAAGCGGTGATTTGGCTTAAACCTTCACGGATTTTTGCATGCATGGTTTGCGCATCTTCAGGTGATGCGGTCTTGCCTGTACCAATTGCCCAAATAGGTTCATACGCAATCACTATCTGTTGCCATTGCTCAGCGTCAACCACAGCAGCAATATCACAAATTTGTTGCAAAACAACTTGCTCTGCCTGACCGCTTTCACGTTGTTGCAGACTTTCACCCACACAATAAATAACTGTCAAACCTGCCTGCAAGGCATTTTTAACTTTTTCATTCAAAATGCTTGGTGTGTCTGCAAAAAGTTCACGACGTTCTGAATGCCCAACCAATACATAATCAATTTGACTGTCTTTTAGCAATTCTGCACTGACTTCGCCTGTATATGCACCCAAACCCGCAATACGGGAAAGGTCTTGTGCAACGGTATAGACAGGACGTACTGCCTCGCTCAATGCAGCTTGAATTTGAGTTAAAGCCAAAGTGACAGGTGCAATCCCCAAATGACACTTTTCAGCCTCTACAGGGCTGTCTTGTAATAATGTTTTAAATTCAGAAATAAGTTGCTGAGCATCGGCATGTATCGGATTCATCTTCCAATTGCCAACCACCCAAGGCTTAATCGTCGTAGCCGACATAGAATAACCTGCAAAAACAATTCATTTAATCGCGCACATTCTACACGCAAATCACATTTCTGCTGAGTTTTTTGTACAAGCTTTGCATCAAACTGCTGCATGAAGTATCTTTTCATGGCAGGACTTACAATTTTTTTAGCAGATTAATGTAACTGGTTCATGCTTTTAGGCGATACTTAGGTGGTGACAGCACTTTCAGATATGGTATTTTTGTGCAACAAAAGTATAATTTTAAGATACCAATTATAAACAATCTTGATTTTGAGGACGTTGGGGAATGTCAGTACAACAAGCTACACCTAGATTTACAGGTTTTATTCGACGTTTGGTCGAAGATGGGCTCGTTTCTGCTGAAAATATGCAAACTGCCATTAAAGCCGCACAAAAAGATAATGTTGATATTGTTCCCTATCTCATTCAAAACCTAAATATCGCGCCTTTAATCATTGCTGAAAAAATTTCTAATGAGTTTGGCGAACCTATTTTTGATTTAAGCGTGTATGACTCTGCGCTCATCGTGCGTGAAGGCATTGATGAAAAACTGTTCAGCAAATATTGCATATTGCCTATTTTTAAACGCAATCATCTGCTTTATGTTGCAACCAGTAACCCGACCAATATCGAAGCAATGGATGCCATTCGTTTCAACAGTAAAATGAATATTGAAGCCATTGTGGTCGAACACGATAAATTGGTAAAACTGATTGAACAAAACTTTGCGAGTGAGTCTGCTTTTGAATTTGAAGATGATGACTTCGATCTCAACTTTGAAGATGGTAACAGCGAACCAGAACAAGCTGCAGAAGATGAACCGCAGGGTGATGAATCCCCAATTGTTAAATACATCAACAAATTACTGATTGATGCAATTCGCATGGGTGCTTCGGACTTACACTTTGAACCGTATGAAAAAACCTATCGAGTGCGTTACCGTGTCGATGGTGTATTACGTCAAATTGCCACCCCACCCTTACAGTTAGCTAACCGCTTGGCATCACGTTTAAAAGTGATGTCCCAAATGGACATTTCTGAAAAGCGTGTCCCGCAAGATGGTCGTATTAAATTAAAACTATCTAAAAATAAATCCATCGACTTCCGTGTGAACTCGTTGCCAACATTGTTCGGTGAAAAAATCGTACTGCGTATTCTTGACCCATCTAGCGCGATGCTTGGGATTGACGCTTTGGGCTATGAACCAGAACAAAAAGAATTGTTCATGGAAGCCTTAGAAAAACCGCAAGGCATGTTACTGATTACAGGTCCAACGGGTTCGGGTAAAACGGTATCGCTATATACAGGCTTAAATATCTTAAACAGAGAAGATACCAACATTTCCACTGCCGAAGACCCTGTGGAAATTAACTTAGAAGGCATCAACCAGGTTAACGTCAACAATAAAGTGGGCTTAACCTTCGCTGCCGCTCTGAAATCTTTCTTACGTCAAGACCCTGATATTGTCATGGTGGGTGAGATTCGTGACCTTGAAACTGCAGAAATTGCAATTAAAGCAGCCCAAACAGGTCACATGGTTTTATCTACCCTCCACACCAACAGTGCGCCAGAAACTTTAACGCGTTTACGCAATATGGGCGTTCCTTCCTTTAACATCGCAACTTCGGTAAACCTCGTCATTGCACAGCGTTTGGCACGACGCCTATGCCCGCATTGCAAAGCTCCTTCCGATATTCCAAAACAAAGCTTATTGGAAATGGGCTTTACTGAAGCCGATTTGAGCAATCCAGAATTTCAGGTCTATCAACCTGTAGGCTGTTCTGAATGCCGTGAAGGTTATAAAGGACGTGTTGGTGTTTATGAAGTGATGAAAGTCACACCAGAAATTTCTAGAATTATTATGGAGGATGGTAATGCCATCCAAATTGCTGATGCGTCAGCAAAATCGGGGTTTAACAATCTGCGTCGTTCGGGGTTACTTAAGGTCATGCAGGGGGTGACTTCATTGCAAGAAGTCAATCGTGTGACCAGTGAATAGTTGTAAAATTTAAAATAAGGATAAATACGCATGGCTGTCAAAAAAGCACAGATGATGCCCACCTTCGTTTATGAAGGGATTGACCGCAAAGGGGCTAAGTTAAAAGGGGAAATTCCAGCGCGTAATATGGCCTTGGCAAAGGTCACATTGCGTAAACAAGGGATTACCATCAAGACGATTCGCCAAAAGAAAAAGAATATTCTTGAAGGCTTAATGAAAAAACGGGTGTCGACCTTAGACATCACTATTTTCACGCGTCAGCTTGCCACTATGATGAAAGCAGGTGTGCCTTTGGTACAAAGCTTTGAGATTGTTGCCGAAGGTCTTGAAAACCCCGCCATGCGTGAAGTGGTTTTAGGCATTAAAGGTGAAGTGGAAGGCGGGAATACCTTTGCTGGCGCATTGCGTAAATATCCTCAATATTTTGACAACCTATTTTGTTCTTTGGTCGAATCTGGTGAACAATCGGGTGCCCTAGAAACCATGCTAGATCGTGTCGCGATCTATAAAGAAAAGAGTGAGTTACTCAAACAAAAAATTAAAAAAGCCATGAAATACCCTGCAACGGTCATTGTGGTGGCCGTGATTGTGACCATTATTTTGATGGTGAAAGTCGTACCTGTGTTTGAAGAGTTGTTTAGCTCTTTTGGTGCGGACTTGCCTGCCTTCACTAAAATGGTGGTGAACATGTCACAATGGATGCAGAAATACTGGTTTATTCTGATTATTGTGATTGGGGTCATCATTGCAGGTTTCTTGGAAACTAAAAAACGCAGTAAAAAATTCCGTGACTTCTTAGACAAAGCGGCACTGAAAGCGCCTATTTTTGGTGACTTGGTCTATAAAGCGATTATTGCACGTTATAGCCGTACTTTAGCCACTACTTTTGCTGCTGGTGTACCCTTAATTGATGCCTTGGAATCTACCGCTGGGGCAACCAATAATGTGGTCTATGAAGAAGCCGTGATGAAAATTCGTGATGATGTTGCGACAGGTCAACAGCTACAATTCGCCATGCGTGTCACCAATAAATTCCCGTCTATGGCAGTGCAAATGGTAGCCATTGGTGAAGAATCAGGTGCGCTAGATGCCATGCTAGATAAAGTCGCAACCCACTATGAAAACGAAGTCGACAACGCAGTAGATGGCTTAACCTCAATGATGGAGCCGTTGATTATGTCTGTCTTGGGTATTTTAGTGGGTGGTTTAGTTGTCGCCATGTACCTTCCAATCTTCCAAATGGGTTCTGTGGTTTAATGCAAGAATTAATCGCGTACTTTATCCAAAATCCAACTGCGCTCTATATCGCAGTTGGACTTTTTAGTTTATGTATTGGCAGTTTTTTGAATGTGGTGATTTACCGCACCCCAAAAATGATGGAACAGGAGTGGCGTAATGACTGCCAAATGTTATTACATCCTGAACAAGCCATTATTGATGAAAGTAAAATCACCCTGAGCAAACCTGCATCGACCTGCCCCAAATGTCACAACCCAATTCGTTGGTATCAAAATATTCCTGTGCTGAGTTGGTTGGTATTACGCGGTAAATGTGGCAACTGCCAAAACCTGATCAGCGTACGTTATCCAATGATTGAAGTATTAACCGCTGTTTGCGCCCTGATTGTGCTTGCGGTATTTGGCCCAACTGTACAAATGCTGTTTGGTTTGCTGCTCACTTATACCTTGATTGCACTCACCTTCATTGATTTTGATACACAACTCTTGCCAGACCGTTACACCCTGCCTTTGGCTGCACTGGGTTTGGCAGTCAACAGCTATGCCATCTATACCTCACCGACATCGGCAATTTGGGGTTATGTAATTGGCTTCCTATGTCTATGGGTGGTGTATTACCTGTTTAAAATCGTCACAGGCAAAGAAGGCATGGGCTATGGTGACTTCAAGCTCCTTGCCGCTTTAGGTGCATGGATGGGGCCGATGATGTTACCCCTGATTGTGCTACTATCGTCCTTAGTTGGGGCTATTATTGGCATTATTCTGTTAAAAGTGCGTAAAGAAAACCAACCCTTTGCATTTGGTCCGTATATCGCCATTGCGGGCTGGATTGCCTTTTTATGGGGCGAGCAAATCATGAAAGTATATTTGGGACAATAAGGACAGCACATGCGTTTTGTTTTGGGTCTAACAGGAGGAATTGGCAGTGGCAAGTCTGCAGCCAGTGCGTGGTTCGAGACCCAAGGCATTGTTGTGGTCGATGCGGATGTTGTTGCACGTGAAGTGGTTGAAAAAGGACAGCCTACCTTAAAGCAAATTCAACAACACTTTGGCGATTGGGTTTTACTTGAAAATGGCGAACTAGATCGTCGCGCATTACGTGAACACATTTTCAAAGAACCAAGTGCACGACAAGCACTTGAAAAAATCACCCACCCTGCAATTCGTGAATCGATTATTCAACAATTAGATACTGCCGACAGTCCCTATGTGGTTTTGGTTTCACCACTCTTGTTTGAAACCAATCAACATCAATTGACCCGACATACATTATTGATTGATGCTACTGAAGCCCTACAAATTCACCGTGCTTCACAACGTGATGGTCAAACGGTTGAGCAAATTCATAAAATTATTCAAGCACAAATGCCACGTGTTGAAAAACAACGCCTAGCCGATGACATTGTGCTAAATGATGGGCATTTAGATCATTTGTATAGCAAACTTGAAGTATTGCATCAGCAGTATTTAAAGCGAGCGATGCAGTAAGCAAATTAATCTGACTGTTGTTTTTGCTGTTCAAGTTGAGCTTTTAAGCTGTCAGGTCGGGCCCACCAACGCCAAGGTTGCAAAGCACCAATCCCCATACCCACCAAGCCACATAAAATTGCTAAACTCAAAGGTTCACCCAATAAAGGGACAGCAAGAATCGCAGCGATAAACGGCGCCAAGGTCACAATACTGCCAGTTTTGAATGCTCCCAAACGCTTAATTGCCTCGACATAGCTAAGTGTTGCGATGATCACCACAAACACTCCATGAAAAATAGTTTGCAGCAATAAATGAATCGGTTCAGGTGTGCTGAGTTGTTTCGGGAAAAACAGTACGTAAATCGGGACATAGACGATTGCCGACCAAATTGCGACACCCGCCATAGCATGCCAAGCGGAAAGCTTCCATTGTCTTAATAAAACCGTAAACACACCCCACCAAATAGCGCTGATAAAAAACAGTCCATCCCCAAGTCCAAAGGCAACACCTGTTTCTTGATACATCAGCGCACTCATACCCGCAATGGCGGTCAGCATAATTACAATACTGATCCATGTGTGGCGGTCAAAAGGCACTCGAAATAATACCCAAGCCGCAATGCCGGTACAAACAGGAATACAACCATTCAGAAAAATGGCAGCATGCGCAGCGGGTACATAATGAAAAGCACTATACGCAGTCAGGCAATAGCCTACTCCACCAATCATTGCCAAAATAAAAGGCTCTTTTTTCCATAAAAATGCCGTATCTTTTTTCCAGATAAGAATCGGCATTAAAATACAAAAAGCCAAAGCAAAGCGTAAGGCGGTAATATCCCAAGCACTGATCTGCCATTGTGCATTCAGCCGAGCAGTTAGGGTAAAACCACCCCAAATGCACATGGTAACAAGCACCAAAGCATAACCTTGCTTTTGGGGAGATAGACGAATCACGGTGTTGAAAGCATCAATAAAATAGCAAATACAAAATCAGCAATTAAGCCTGACGCTGACGACAAGCTTCATACAAGGCCATACCTGTTGCAACACTGACATTCAGACTTTGCAGATTTCCTGCCATTGGAATAAATACGGTTTGATCACATTGTGACTGGGTAATTGGGCGTAAACCTGTATCTTCTGCGCCCATCACCACGCATACTGCTGTGCCTGTAAAGTCAAATTGCTGAATTGGCAAAGCTTTTTCATCCAGCATCGTACCCACCACGCGCACATTAAACTCTTGTTTCAAATGCGCCAAAGTACGTGCCAAATTGGTCACTTGGATAAATTTGACTTTTTCTGCACCACCTGCAGCTACTTTGCGTGCAGTTGGGGTCAAACTTGCTGAACGATCACGCGGCACAATCACGGCAGTAACCCCCATCGCAGCGGCAGTACGGATACACGCACCCAAGTTATGCGGGTCGGTGACTTGGTCGAGCGCCAAAAGTAAAGGCTTGCTATCAGCCTGCAACAAGGCATCCAAGTCTTTTTCATTCAGAGTTGGATGTGGGCGTACTGCAGCCACCACTCCTTGGTGAAAAGGCAAACCTGCCAGTTTTTCCAAGCTGTCACGGCTGGCTTTTTGCACACTAATGCCAAATGGTTCGGCAAGTTCTAAAATCTTTTGTAAACGCTGATCATCACGCCCTTTTAAGGTAAAAAGAGTTAAGACGCGCTCTGGCTCAAGCTCCAATAATGACTCCACCGAGTGAACGCCATAATAATATTCAGGTTTTGCCATGAACGACCTCTAATTAATGCACCAATAAACCAGCGAAAACGAAAAATCCTGCAAAGCTGACTTTACAGGATTTCAATAAGATCTAGTTTAACCGATTCGGGTGAAAATTTCTTGATTCAATTCCGCTTGATTGGGTGCTCAAGCAGGAGAAAAATGAAATCTTAATTCAATACCCTATTATCGGCTGATTAGCCTTCTAAGTGGCACACGTAATCGAGCACTTCATCGGTTTCGATGCTGAAACGGCTATTGCCAGGCACATAGAACGATTGACCCGCGCGGAATAATTCACTTTCTTCGCTATCGGCAATTTTGACACGACATTCACCTGAAATAATTTCCATACGTTCAGGTACATGCGTTTCGAAAGTCAAGGCTTGTTCAGTCGGTAAAATTACCCCTAAGGTTTTTTTGGTACCGTCTTCAAATTGCACCGTGTGACTGATGCATTGCCCACCAAAATAGACATTCGACTTTTTCACAACTGATACATGATCAAACTGAGCTGACATGCGTATTCTCCAGGTAACGCGTTTTTATATTTTTGACTGATGTAGTTTAATTCTGTCCTCAGAACTAATCAATCTGTGTTTACAGTGGGCTTTGCGTAAATTGAACAATGTTTCAATACGCAGCATGCAACACGCTGACAGCACAGTCTAAGCCAATGCCAGAGGCATGCAAAGTACTCTGCTCTAGATTCTTCCCCACTAAAGTGCTAAATCTGAATGTGAAACAGATCACAAATAGTATGTGTATCATTTAAGTTTCACCCGATCAGGCAGCACCTAAAAACTTCCTAAGCGAATATACTGCAATTTGATGACTATCAAATGAAATGGTCAACGAGTCTTGCGTTTTATATAGGATGCTTATCGGGTACATTTTTTGTTGTTTGTGCTGCAATTTAAGCTAGAATTAAACAGACGAAAATAACAGCCTTGTTATGGCATTTCCAAAACTTAACTCTCTTTCACTGACACTTTTCGCAGCTTGGATGCGTTTATGCTGACTCATTTAACACTGATTAACTTTGCCCTTGCCGACCACTTAGCACTGGATATTGAAACAGGTTTTAACGTTCTGACAGGGGAAACAGGTGCAGGTAAATCCTTACTTTTAGATGCGCTCTCTGCCTGTTTAGGTGAACGTACCGATACCAATTATGTACGTTTTGGCTCAGATAAAGCCGATGTGACCGCGAGTTTCAGTTATCAGAACAATAGCCCTGAAGCACAATGGCTAAAAGAACATGAATTAGATGATGAGTCTGGTGAAATCCATTTACGTCGGGTAATTTTTGCCACAGGGCGCAGCAAAGCATGGATTAATGGTCGTCCAAGCAGTTTGGCAGAGCTGAAAGAAATTGGACGCTTACTGGTACAGTTATACAGTCAGCACAGTCAGCAACAATTGCTCGAACCGCCTTATCCAAAGCACTGGCTTGATCGTTATTATAATTTTTATACCCCTGCCCAAGCAGTACGTGATGCTTATAGTACCTGGCAAAAAAATATCCGACAGCATCAGGCGGCGCTGGATGCACAGGCAACTCGCAAGCAGCGCATCGAAACTCTAAACTTACAGCTCGAAGAACTCGAAGAACTGGTACAAATCGATTATAAGGAGATTGAACAAGAGTTTGATCGCCTAAGCCATCATGAACATATCATGCAGGACTGCAGTTATAGCTTAAATGCCTTAGACGAAGCCGAGCAAAATATCACTCAGGAAATTGCTTCGATTATTCGCCGCTTGGAATCTCATGCGGGACGCAGTGAACAATTATCAGAAATTTATAACTCATTGTTAAATGCGCAAAGTGAATTAGATGATGCGACAGCCAATTTACGTCAGTTTATTGATCGTCAAAGCTTTGACCCTGAACGCATGGAAGAACTGAATCAAAAATTAGAAGTCTTTCATCGTTTAGCGCGTAAATACCGCACACAACCTGAATTATTAAAACAAGAATTTGATACTTGGCAAACTGAGCTCACTGCTTTACATGAACTTGAAGACCCTGAAACTTTGGCAGAACAAGTCGAAGTGGCACATCAGGACTTTTTAGCCAAAGCACAACATTTAGATGACATCCGTCGTGAAGCAGCCGCACCACTTGCCAAACAACTGACCGAGCAAGTCAAACAGTTGGCACTGCCTGAGGCACATTTTGAATTTAAGTTTGAACCTTTAGAGCAGGTTTCTGCGGAGGGGTTAAGTTTTATTCAACTACTGTTTACTGCCAACAAAGGTATTCCTGCTCAGCCATTAGCACGTGTGGCTTCTGGTGGCGAATTATCGCGGATTGCCTTGGTTATGCAAGTCATGAATGCCGAAAAAACCGAAGCTGAAGTTTTGGTTTTTGATGAAATTGATGTCGGGATTAGTGGTGGTACTGCTGAAATTGTGGGGCGTTTGCTCGCAGGTTTGGCGCAACACGTTCAAATTTTATGTATTACCCACCAAGCACAAGTAGCTGCACAGTCTGATCAGCACCTTTTGGTGAAAAAGCGTCAGACCGACCCTGCCAGCAGCACCATTGTTGAATTAGAAGAAGATGCGCGTATTTTAGAATTGGCACGCATGACAGGCGGCGTTGAAATTAATGACACCACCCTGCAACACGCCAAACAATTACGCCAATTGAAGTTTCAACAGGCTTAAAAAATAAATCCCCTGATTTTCAGGGGGATTTATTTAGGTCTAAAACAAGCTTAATCATTATTTACCATTTCACAGGTTGGTCACTTGAACCAGGTGTCATTTCATAACCTGGAGAGGTATCATAAAATTGACTGCTAGAAGATTGCACAGGTTGTAGTTTAAGACCCTGTAAAATTTCAGGATTTAAACTTTGGGCAATCTTATCTGCAGTACTATCATTTAAACTATTATTTAAAAGATTCTGTGTCATCAAGTTCGATAAGGTACGATTAAAAGTCCCTGCCGCAACTACCTTACTGGTATTCGCTTCAATCACTCGCCACGTTAAACGCACCTGCTCTGCACCAGCATTTAACCCATACATTTGTTGACCGCTAGCAACTGACAAATCGTTAATACGCCCCACGAGTAAATAATCAGCACCTACTTTTTGACCAATACGCGCTAACTCATGCGGTGCACCATCCCAATACAGGAAGTCATTTTCAAATTGCATTTCATCTATGTAATGACGATCAACAACACTTAACTGCCCTGACTGTGCCAAATAAGTACCTAAAGTATCTGATAATTCTTGACTAAACTCAGAAGCAGAAGCACCGCTGGCTAAGCGGTTATTTTTTTCTGCCATTTGAAATGGCAAGACTGCAATACGGCGCATGTGTTGATCTTGTACAGTAGATTCAAACTTCACCACATGTGCGCGAACTTTAGCGCGATAATTATTTTTGGCACCAGAAACACTCAAGACCTGAAACTTGGTGACAGAACCCGAACCTTGATTGGCTACACTAAATACAGGTGAAACTTTACCCGTATATGTCCAGCCCTGATTATTTACAGATAAAGAAACTGTTTCTTCATAATTCATTTGTGACGATACCGAAGCACCATTCACCGATTGAACTGCAATCAATAATGCTTCAGAAATAGCTTGGTGTTGTGTTGGACCACTACCCGTTGCCTCTTTAATCACTTCTTTAATCGCAGCAAAAGCAGGACTACACAGTAATCCAGATAATAAGCCTGCAAATAATATTTTTTTCATGTTCTATTCTTCAACAGCAACTGCACTTATCACAGCGCAGTTGCTTTCAGATTAAATTAAAGACCAAAAGTTGAGCGCTTTGCTGCCTTACGGATTTCTTTTTCGCCTGTCCACTCTACAATGCCAGTTTGTAAGTTCTGCAATTTAAATGTGAACTTGTAATACACATCGCTCTTACCACCTGCATTTTTTACAATACTAGATAGATTGCCATTGAGCATATATTCAGCACCGATATGTCCACCAGTACGCACTGCAGTCGCTTGATTGACCATGCCGCTTTGCTTTTGATAGGCAAGTTGCTGCGCCATCGCATTAACAGATTTCATATCTACAAAACGAAACTTCCCTGAATTAATTAATTTGTTCTGAATCGTATCTGTAATAGATTCTGTATCGATATGTTCTTGTGTCTTGTTATGAATACGATCAAGCACAATGACTGGACGACGAGTTTGCGTCATTTGCACCACAGGTGGGAAGGTCAGCATATCATCCACCATCTTTGCAGCAATCATTTGTAGATCTGTCGATCCAAAATCTTTCGTTAAAGTTTCTACAGCTTGAGCATCACCATAACTCACTGCACTACCCGTTGTTGCACAACCTGTTGCCAAAACAGAAGTTGCTACCACAGTCATGATTAACTTTGCATTCATTGCTCTATCTCGCTTATTTCTTTAAATACACAACAACATCTACAGCCGATGGATTTGGTGCTAAAGATTGCACGCCCTTCACCTCTCGACCCGTTAACTGAATTGGTTTCCAAATCGCACCTTCAGGGTTCACTTCGGCCCCATGTGCATCGACCCATACGATTTTGTAGCTAAAATCTTTGTTATTGAAACGGCGGTTTTTAATGGCAATTGATGCCTTTTTTAAGTCGCCTGCCATAGACATTCCCACACGCTCAACAAATACCTCAGTGGTTAAGACTGGGTTATTGGTAATGGTGCGAATACTTACTTCGTTATTCGCATCTGTCTGTGTAGACAAAGCATTAGGGGCTGTACATCCAACCATCGCCGCAGCACTAAGACCGAGTAATGCGAGTTTTAACTGATTTTTCATAAAGTTCTCTTCAAAATTATTGGCGTGGAATACTACTTACACTTGCTGTAATTTTGTCATTTACATGATGTGCATAAACAAATACTGTCTCATTGGCTTTTACATCTAACTTCACAGAGGAGCTTGACAAATTACCTGACGATAACTGTAAGTTGTGTATCCCTGGCGTTAAGTTCAGACGTGCAATTTGCGTATTACTTGGCAAAGTTGTCCAAGCTCGTAAATCTGCTCGCTCGGTTGCCATATTGAGCACGTTACCTGCCAATTGCCCTAAAACACCAAATTGGTTACCAAGCTCTTTTTGAGCAGCATATTTGGCTGTGGCACGAATCACTTGGGTTGTTAAAGTTCCAACGACTTTTTCTTTTAAGTCTTTAACAGCCAATGCACCAATATCACTAATCACATAACTGTCTTGCAAAACTCGGTTATTCAGCTTCACTTTCAGGCTTTTGGGTGCAACATAAGTGCTAGGTTCATAAGTCGCAAAAGCAATGTTGATAATGCCGCCTGGAGTCGGAATATCTAACTTATTTTCAATTTTCTGTGGAACGATACCTTGTTCAATAAATACAATAACAGGCACACTACTATTACTTTGTTTTGCAACCAATTGATCTAAACGCTTTACATCTTTAGCAATCTGCTCATCAGGCTGTAACTCATAAGCTTTTTTGTAATCCACCAAAGCATCGTTGTATTCGCCTAAGGTTTCCCACAAGTTAGCTGCCATATAAAAAGCATAAGCATTTTGATAAGTATTCTTAATCTTGCCCGCAATTGGATCTAAGCCAACAAATGCCTCATCTAAAACATGCAATGCGGCATTTGAAGATGCATTTGCTTTTGTATTTTTCTCTTTTTTCTTTTCAAACTCAGCCTGATGTGCCAGTTCAATTTCACGCTGAATGCCCTGTGCAACACGCATTTCTACTGCAGCAGCCTCAAGGTTTTTTAGAAAAATATAATTTTTGGCTTGAGAAATATGCGCCAATACCTGTTCATGAGGTGGCACCAAATAAGGCACCACCGAATCATTACTCACCATAGAAAGTGCTTTAAATCCGACCCGACTCAGACTAATTTTTGCACGACTTTTTTGTTTATCTAGCAATTCAAAAGCCTGCTTATAATGATTCAAACTTTCTTCATACTGATGATTGACTTGTAATAAACGTGCCTGCTCCAGTAAATATAGTACGCCGTCTTTTGAATCTACTTTATCTTTAAATTTAGCAGCTAAATCTTCAGATAAATGATTATTCAAATGACTGCGAAACAAATTACCTTCTTCATTATAAGTTCCAAAAATTGCTGCTTGAGAAAAAACTGAAGCTGAAAAAACAGCAGCAAACAAACTTCCCTTTATTAAATAATTCATATTAAACCATCAAAAAAAGCTATAAAAGATGAAAATTTCACCATCTTACAAACAATTAATTTTTGTTTCAATATGTATTTTATGTATATTTATTGAAACATATCAAGCTATAAAAAACACAAATTTTACACTAAAGTACAAAACTTACAAAAGAGATAAACAAACTTATAGATTTTTTATATTAAAAAACCACTACTCATTAGACAAACTTAATATTTAATAAAAGAGAATCTAAATGTAGTAAAACCGCCTATTTTGCAATTAAAAAACAGAAATCACATTCGTTAAAATTAAAAGTAGATTAAAAAATATACACTAAAACATTTAAACAAACCCACATCACAAAGATAATAAAGCAATCAATTATTATGTTCCTATATCTTCAACTTTGTAACTAAATAGATAAATTTAATGACATCATTTTTTCTAAATTTTAAATTTATTCTTTTATTTATCCTTTGTCTCACTTTTACCAAAGCAAAGTTGTCATCACAGTGGTTTTATGGGATAAGTACAGCTAAGAAATGTATATTTGCATGATTTGGCTGTAACTCGTTTACGTTTCCAAGTCGGTTTACAGTTCTGTTTGCCACCCCCTCAGATTAAGGAGAATTGCTTAGGTGACTAAACAATATCTGACGCATCGCTGTCTCATAGCCCCGCCCGATATGAATGATGAGTTTTTTGCAAACACCGTCATCTATTTGGCACGTCATGATGAAGACGGTGCGCAAGGCATTATTATCAACCGTCCATCGGGTATCCAAATCAAAGAATTACTCAATGATTTAGATATAGACGCAGATAATGTGCATCCTCACGAAGTTCTACAAGGTGGTCCATTACGACCTGAGGCAGGTTTTGTTTTACACACAGGGCAGCCAACTTGGCATTCATCTATCGCTGTTGGTGAAAATGTCTGTATCACCACCTCTAAAGATATTTTAGATGCGATTGCCCACAACGAAGGCGTTGGACGTTACCAAATTGCCTTGGGCTATGCCAGTTGGGGCAAACAGCAACTGGAACAAGAAATTGCCCGTGGCGATTGGCTCATTTGTGAATCGGACATGGACTTGATTTTCAATTTACCTTATGACGACCGTTGGGATGCCGCTTATCGTAAAATGGGCGTAGATCCAGCATGGTTATCTTCAGAGATTGGTCATGCCTGAAACAACACAAGCCCAAACTATCATGGCATTTGACTTCGGTACGCAAAAAATGGGCATGGCTGTGGGGCAGGCACTAATTGAAAGTGCGACCCCACTCGCCCTCTTCCCCATGAAAGATGGCATTCCACAATGGGAAAACTTGCTGAAAATCATCAAGCAACATCAGCCACAATTATTTCTAGTGGGCTTACCTTTAAATATGGATGATAGCGAGTCGGAACTGTCTACCCGTGCACGTAAGTTTGCCAGACGCTTACGCCATCAAAGCAATATCAACACCCTAATGGTCGATGAACGCCTAACCACACGTGAAGCACGTGATGAGCTTGATCATTATCAAGCCCAAGGGCGTGGCAAAAAGCTCGCAGCCGACAGTCTTGCCGCAGCACTATTGATTGAAAGCTGGTATCGTGAGCCTCACGGTATTCAGCCTTAAAACCTGTTTCTGAATAGATAACAACGACAAACGAAAGAATTGGGATATTGATCGTTAGAATGCCTAAGACCATCTTTAAAAAGTCTATTGGTCTGGCGATTTTTTGATATAAAGTGACACCATCCTTTTGGTGTGAATGGGTAAATCCGCATGGCACTGTCTAGCTTTGGCAAGATTCTCACAGTCTTAGACTTATTTTCGACCTCTCGTCCTGTGATTAATGTCGATACCATTAGTGCTGAACTCGGTTTATCTAAGCCCACCAGTTATCGCTATTTAAAAGAATTGGTGTCAGCAGAATTACTGCAACGCATGAGTGGCACTTCTGGTGATTACACCCTTGGGCCCAAAATTGCGGTATTAGATTATATTTCCCGCACCACAGACCCATTGGTCACCATCAGCACACCGTTTATGAAAAAAATTGCAGAACGCACCGAGTTTTGCTGTTTGCTGACCCAGCTCAATCAAGATTCGTGTATTGATGTGCACCATGAAATTTTCAAAGACACACCATTACTCTCGTATGGTCGTGGTTGTCCACGTCCTGTCTATGTTGGCTCATCCCCTAAAATTATTATGGCGCACTTGCCCAAGCAAAAAATTTTAGACTATTACCAGCGTTTTTCTGCTGAATTGGCACAGGTCAACTTTGCACAGAATGAAGACGACTTTTTGCAACAGATGCGCAAAATTAAAAAACAAGGCTATTATTTTTCGAACGGCGAACTGAGTGCAGAAATTGCAGGTTTGTCTGTCCCGATTCGCTTTTCATCTAAAGACGCACCTTATGCCTTAACGTTGCTGGCTTCAAAAAACCGTTTTGAATTTGTGAATTTGCAAAAGCTGATCGAAATTTTGCATGATAATGCCCAACAAATTGAAAAACAGGTTGAAACCCTGAATACAGATTTAAGCTTAGATGTGAGCTAGGCCTAGCATGGTAAAATTTTAATCTGAGGATGATCTTATTTAGAAACGCTATGAAAATAACGAAAAGTGAGATTAATCCTGGGTTGTAAAATTTTACTCGATTTAATTAAAGCATGTTTCCAATGCTGCTGTGTTTGTCCTCGCATCACCAGCAACTGACCACTCTGCAATAAAAGCTCCACTTTATTTGCCGTACGTTTATGCTTAAAACTGAGCTTACGGGTTGCGCCAAAACTCAATGAAGCAATAACGGCATTTTTTCCTAAATTTGGCTCATCGTCACTATGCCACCCCAAGCCCTGCGTACCATCTTGATATAAATTTGCCAAACACGAATTAAAGGGATGCCCCCCCCAACGCTCAACTTGCTGTTTTAGTCGCCACAAAGCAGGTTGCCAAACATGAGCTTGCTTTAAAGCCCCCGAATACCGATATTGATACTGTTCATCGCCATACCATGCCACTTGGCGCTGTGTCCGATAATACTGACCAAATAGCAGGCCTTCATCGGCTTGCCATGCCAAATGCTGTAAAAAATATTCCAAATAACGTGCGCTATGCTCTGCACTTAGCACTACGCCATAATCCTGAACAATACCATCGTAAGGCAACACATTGTCACATCGTTCAGGTGCAAACAATTCCAGATTCATGGCAATTCCAGTAATTAGCTTTGTTTAGCATCTAAATGAAAAGTTAAACGAAAGATTGCACACAAAATGATACAGGATCTTGGCTTGTGAGTAGATGGCTTCATCCTTAGACTTAAAGCAAACCTGCTTATAAAAATAACAGCTTATGAATTTATGGAATTTGTTTCAGAAATTACGTCCCTTTGTTCGTCCCTACCGAATGTTGGTGGTCGCAACCCTGATTTTGACCTTAATTGGCTCATTCACCGCCCAAGTCAATGCACTCACTTTACAATATGCAGTCGATAGCATTAATGCCTTAATTGAAGCAGGACAAGGACTTGCGGCAGGCTGGCATATCTTAATCACCATTTCAGCAATTTTACTGGGCAAAGAAATCATCAATGCCTTTGTGCAATTTGGGCAGAAGTTTTACGGTGAAAAACTACGCATTTTTGTCTCACAAGATTTAGCTCAAGGCATTATTGAAAAGTTTTTACGTTACCGTTTGGCTTTTTTTAATCAAGACAACAACCAAGCAGGCAAATTACAAACACGTATAGATCGTGGCATTGGTTCGCTCACCCGCTTAGTGCAAATTTTCTTTATTGATATTTTGCCACTCTTTACCAGTGCAATTGTGGCTTTGGGCTTAATGTATTATGCCAATTTTTATGTGGGCTTGGTCGCGACACTCATTGTGCCTATTTATTTTTGGCTGACCTATCAGCAGGCACAAAAACTAGGAAGCTGGCGACGTAATTTACGTGATGGACGTGAGAAAAAAAGCCAAGGGATTCTCAGCATCATCAACTCAATTACCGTGATTAAATCATTTAACAGAGAAAGCATCGAAGCAGAAAAACAACTCACCCTGCAGAAAAAACTGACCCACAATCAAATGCAGACCCGCCAAACCAGTTTTTTATTTGATGGTTTAAAAAGCTTTATTGAACAAATTGGCGTGGTGCTGATTATTATTTTAACTGCTTATTTTGTGTTAGATAGACAAATGAGCATCGGCATGATCATGTATCACGTGTTGCTGTTTGGCAATGTTTCTGCCCCAATTCGCTCATTGCATCGTATTTATGATGAAGTCAATGATGCAATGATCTATTCAGAAAGCTTCTTTCAAATTTTGGAAGCCGAGCATGAAATTGAGCCAAGTGGTACGCTTAAACCAGTTATTCGAGGGCAGTTTGATCTGCAACAGGTAAACTTTTTTTATCCGAATGGACATCATGCACTCAAAGACATTCAAATGCAGATTCAACCCAATAAAATTACAGCTTTGGTGGGCTTGTCTGGGGCGGGAAAATCGACCCTGATCAGTTTATTAGATAAATTCTATGAACCGCAAAATGGTACGATTCAACTCGATGGAATAGACATACAACAGATCGATACTCAGTATTTACGTGATCATATTGGCTTGGTCTTACAAAAAAATCATATTTTCCAAGGCTCTATTTTTGAAAATATTCGTTATGGCAAAACCGATGCCAGTTTAGAAGATGTCATACAGGCTGCCAAAAAAGCCTCTATTCACGAACAAATTCTACAATTGCCACAAGCTTATGATGCAGATGCCCTGATGCTTTCTGGTGGTCAGCAACAACGGATTGCCTTGGCTCGAATGTTCCTTAAAAATCCGCCAATTATTTTTTTAGATGAACCCACTGCAAGTCTAGATGCTATTGCAACTGAACAAATCAAGCAAAGTCTGGATGAAATCAAACAGGGACGTACGGTTATCATCATTTCACACAGCTTATCGCAAATTATTGATGCCGATTACACCTATGTCATGAAGGAGGGCAGAATTGCAGAACATGGTGAACATGACACGCTTTATCATCAAAATGGGGTCTATAAAGAAATTTTTGATGCGATGGCAAAGAGCTTAAATATTGAAAAAATTGCCAAAACCTTTGAAGACGATGCCGAAGAAGAAACTCATAGCTAATAAAAAGTGCTTCAGGATAGAAGCACTTTTTTATGAGGAAGCTCTGTGTAAAGCCTGCTTTAAGGCTGTTTCAAATAAGGCCAAGCGGCTTTTAAGTAAATAAACATCGACCAAAGCGTTAAAATCACAGCGGTATAAAGCAGTAAATACGCCAACATTTCTAAAGGTTGCCAGTTCAATAAAAATACTGAAATTGCAATCATTTGAAATGCAGTTTTGTATTTACCTACAGTAGACACGGCCACACTTGTACGTGCGCCCAATTCGGCCATCCACTCACGCAATGCAGATACAGTAATTTCACGAGAAATAATCACAATCGCGGCGAAAGCCATAGAAATAGTGGGTTGCCATTGCACTAAAACAATCAATGCTGCAGCGACCATCAGTTTATCTGCTACAGGGTCGAGGAAACGCCCAAATGCAGAAGTCTGATTTAAAGAGCGTGCCAAATAGCCATCAAACCAGTCGGTCACGGCAGCGATCACAAAAATAGAAGTCAGCAAAATATGACGTGTCATACCGCCATCGTAACCATTTACGCCCGTTGCAGGCGGCCAATACGCCACCAACAAAAAAACAGGAATCAAGGCGATTCGAGCCAAAGTTAATATATTTGGAATGTTCAGGATACGACCTGTTGTCATAGACACCGCCAATGTTTCCCCTCTTTACGCTGCATATTCACAAGTTTTTTGAGGATTTGTCATCGTGAATAGGCTTCACTTTATACGAAATGCTAGTAGGTGTCACTAGGCAAACACGGTGATGGTCTGTCGGGCAATCGCTATTAGCCGATCCTGATCATCCCATAAGTGCGCATATTCTGTGGCATAACCACCGCTAGCATGATCGGTAAAAACTTTATATTTCATCCAATCTTGCAGCTGATTTTGCAAAGGATTGACGTAGGTCACATGCCAAGTCAGTGAACTGGCAGGAGCGAGCTGCTCAAACATCGGCAGTACTCCAGGCGGCCACATATCAAAAGCCACCATCAAATCGGCAATGGTCATGGCACGATTCGTATGCTGTTTTGGGTTAAAACGCATCCAGCCTGCAAAATCAGGTTTATGACTAGCAGTAAACGGATATTGTCCTTCAGACCAAACCAAATCCATCTGCTGAAAACATTCAGGTGCTAAAGGATGATGCTGTGTAACAGGCAATTCCGTTGCAGGTGGAAAATTGGGCGCAGTACGTTCTTGTTGCACCACAATGCTGGATTCACGTGCCGCACCAAAACTGGCAATTAAAATGCTTTGTACTGCATCATCCTGCCATAAACGAACTTCGACACTGGTCACAGATTTGCCTTCACGCAGAATTTCCGCCGTGAGCCGTGCCCGACCTTGTTGCACAGGTCCGACAAACGTGACACTGCTGCTTAGCAAGCGCTTTTTCGGATCGGCAATACAAAGCTGGGCTTTTTGCATCATCAAACCTGCCACCAATCCACCATAAATAGTGCGCCCCTGTAACCACCCAAGCGGGATGTCTATCCATTCTTGCTCGGCAATGGCTTGATAGGTCTGTAGCAACGACATAGCTTTTCCTTAAACAATGTTGTGGTTGATATTACAGGGTTTCGATCTGATGTGAATGTTCAATGACGACAGAGTCAATGCACTTTTTTGCTATTTACCTTTGTAGAAAATACTGCTTTTTATGCAGTAAATAGGGTCTGTTGACAATTCGTCTATGTTTGCGACGTGAGAGATATATCTCGCAAGATTTTTAGCTAATATAAGGCATGAGGCAGGAAATTTAGTCATTCATGCAGCACTTTATAAATCGTACGCGCCATTACTTCACCCAGTCCGGGTACTAAAGTCAACTCTTTTTCAGAAGCTTTCAGGACACCTTGTATGCCACCAAAATGGGTGAGTAAATCACGACGACGTTTTGGCCCTAAGCCCGGAATCACTTCAAGTATTGATGAGCCACGTTTTTTATCGCGCTTGGCACGGTGCTTGGTAATTGCAAATCGGTGTGCTTCATCACGTACCTGCTGAATCAAATGCAGCGCCTTATGATCTTCAGGCAGCTGAATTTTGCTGCCATCGGTAAAATGTAGCGTTTCTAGACCAGGTTTGCGTCCTTCGCCTTTGGACACCCCAATCATAAAGGCATCCAATCCTAACTCCTGCATGACCTCCATCGCCATATTCAACTGCCCTTTACCGCCATCAATCAGCAATAAATCGGGCAGCATGGCTTTTTTATAACGGCGCGTTAAAGCTTGGCGCATGGCAGCATAGTCATCTCCAGCCTGAATATCCTGAATTGAAAATTGTCGATAATCACGTTTGCGAATACCACCACTGTCAAATACCACGCAAGATGCCACAGTGTCTTCGCCCATAGTGTGCGAAATATCAAAACATTCAATCCGATCAATCGGGCGTCCAACCACTTGCTCTAACTGATGAAAACGCTCATTTAATTCAAAGTGATTGGCGAGTTTACCTTTAATGGCATGCTGCACATTCATTTGTGCCAATTCTTGCCACTCGGCACGGGTTTCACGCACTTTATGTTTAATTTGAATTTTTTTATCGAAGTGTTGCTGTAAGGCTTGTTCCAACTCTTTGCAATCTGCCACTTCCACATTAACAATCAATTCCGCTGGAATTTCATCGGCCACCTGAAAGTAAAAGTTGGCAATAAAATCGGCCAACATTTGCCCCAAATCATCGCCCAACATATCAGGAAAATAGCTTTTACCGCCCAGCATTTTGCCATTGCGCACATGCATAATTTGCACACAGGTCACACCTGCCTGATAAGCAATTGCGATAATATCGGCTTCGCCTTTGAGTTTATAAATGGCTTGCTGTGCCTGCACATCACGCAACAAAGCCATACGGTCACGGTAAAAGACTGCTTTTTCAAATTCCAACGCTTCGGCTGCAGCTTCCATTTTGGCAATCAATTGCTGATTCAGTTCTTTACTATCGCCCTGTAAAAATCGAATCGAATTATTAACATCTTCTTTATATTCTTCGGGCGAAATCAATCCTACACACGGTGCCGAACAGCGTTTGATCTGATATTGCAAACACGGACGCTGCCGTTGAGCAAAATAACTGTTTTCACACTGCCGCACATTAAACAGTTTTTGTAACACCACCAAAGTATCGCGGGCATTGTACGCACTCGGATAAGGCCCAAAAAACTTGCCTATCTGATGCTTGCCTTTGCCGCGTCCACTGGCAATACGCGGATAAGGCTGATCTGCCGACACAAAAATATAAACATAGGACTTATCATCGCGCAGCATAATATTGTACGGTGGACGATGCAGCTTAATCAGATTTTGTTCAAGCAATAACGCTTCAGTTTCGGAACGCACCACCAAAGTTTCAATATCATAAATACGCGCCACTAAAGCCTGCGTTTTAGGATGCTCGATGGTTTTGACAAAATAACTCGACACTCGGTTTTTTAAATTTTTGGCTTTGCCGACATATAACAACTCCCCGTCTTTACCCAACATACGGTAAACCCCTGGCAATTGGGTCATATTTGCCAAAATTTTCTCGATATGCTCACCTGCGTTTGGGTTCACGAGTCATCCTATTCTTGCTACATTCTTTACATGATGTGCTGCTTTATCTGATTTTTTCAAGCTTTATCCTGTGGCATAGCGCATGATCTATCCACTAAAACGATCAGCTCAGTGCTAAAAACGATCAGTCGGCAACACAAGATTTGCTATGCTCAGGCATCTTGTCAGCAGAAGGAAAGTGCAGGATGACGACCGCACCACACGGCATACCGACCATTCAATCCGCAACGTCCCAGCCGATCAGTACACATCAGTATGTATCCGCCAAAGACCGTTTGATTGGCAAGCCGCGCTTTCATTTTGAACCTACACAAGTCATGCAATTGTTACGTCAACGGATTATTGGACAAGATGCAGCGCTGAATGAAATCGAAAAAATGCTGTATGTGGTCAAGGCCGATTTCTCCAGCACAGAGCGACCACTTTCAGTGACTTTAATGCTTGGCCCGACAGGTGTTGGCAAGACCGAAACGGTGCGCCTGATTGCCGAAGCCATTTATGGTCGCCCCGATGCCTTCTGCCGCATTGATATGAATACCTTGGCGCAGGAACACTATGCGGCTGCACTCACAGGCGCGCCTCCTGGCTATGTCGGCTCTAAAGAAGGCCATAGTTTATTTGATGAAACTGCGATTGCAGGTTCGCACACCCGCCCAGGCATTATGCTGTTTGATGAACTGGAAAAAGCCTCAAGCGAAGTGATACGTGGCTTAATGAATGTGCTAGATACAGGCAAACTGACCCTGACTGCAGGCACCAAAACCATCGACTTTCGCAATTGCATGATTTTTATGACCAGCAATGTGGGTGCTCAAGCCGCACAACAATACTTAGATAAATTGAATCTGTTGCCGCAAAAAGTACAACAACTGTGCTTAAAACGCATGCCCACACAACGGATCATTGAAAAAGTCATGCAGCGTAAATTTGACCCTGAATTTTTAAATCGGATTGACCGTAGTTTGCATTATCAAGCGGTATCTGCTGATGCCCTGCCGCAATTGGTTGAAATTGAATTGGAAAAGTTAAACCATCGCCTGCAGCATCAACAGCGCCAAGTCGAACTCACTGCAGCAGCTAAAGCCTATTTTTATCAGGGGCATGATATTCGTTACGGCGCGCGGCATTTGGGGCGTAAAATTCGTACTGAACTTGAACCCATTTTAGCTTTATATTTTTTAAAGTATCCTGAAAAATCGGAAATATGTGTAGATTGCAGTGCAAATCAATTGCACCTCAAAATAGAATAAGCCCGCGACTTATGCTGCGCGAATCTTGAGAATGCTGCTCTGCTCATCTTCAAAGTTTTGATGCTTATTTTTGCTTAAAAAGCCTAGGGTCTGTTGACAATTCGTCTATGTTTGCGACGTGAGAGATATATCTCGCAAGGTTTTTTAGCTGATATAAGGCATGAGGCAGGAAATTTAGTCATTCTAAATGACTGACTCATAACGCAATAGCAGCAAAAAATATGCTCGCCCCCTTGCGCAGCAAACAAAGCAGTGCTTTGTTCTTGCTCATGTGGCTAAAACTTTCTCAGATTGCGTTATGAAACTTGGCAATAGTCTCGCTATTCCCTGCGTTTCATGCCTGATCTGCTCAGTTTTAGCCTACAGCGCAAGCCATTTATGAAATGTCAACAGACCCTAGGGATTATTCGGTAATTTCCATTCCCAAGGCTTGACTAAATTTGGTCTGATCTTTAGGTGAAACCAATACAAATTTTGGCTGCCCCGCTAGAAGATAATCAATTTTTAAACGCTTCAGCGACAAAGCAGGTGACGCTACCGAATTATTGGTTTTAGATATTTTTTGAATACTGTCGCGTGGAATGTCCCATTTTAAAAACATGCAACGGATCTGCAAGCGTTCTGCATCGACCTGATAGCGCGTATTGAACACAGGCCACCACAACACAAAAATGGTAATGAAATACACCCCTGTGTGCACAGGAAATGCTGGCATCGTGCCTTTGGCGTACATGGTCAGCAATAACTGAATCAATAGACCAGACATACAAATCACAAAAGCCAAAACCCACCAATCTTTTTTAGAACGAAACGTTTGCATAAAAATTCCCCTATTTACTTCATTCTATACATAAAAGTAGGTCTGGATTAAAGCTCGTTGCTGAAATTGCTCAAAAATGTCATAAAAAAACGCCCCGAAAGGCGTTGTGATACTCTAAAACACATAAGGGCGAATAAAAATTAAGAAGAAAATCCCGAGCATTAAAAACCATTTTAAGAAATAGTACACACGACTATTTTTAGCTTTTAAAGCCTTGGCTTTTAAACGCACTTGATAGACATAGCCAAAGACTTTATTTAAGCCACCCGTCTGATCGCCTGCCTCATTCGGAGAGCTTGCTGCGGTCATCACATTTTTGCCAAACCAGTGATTAAACTTTTGCATCCAGCGAGATTTTAACGGACGCTCGACATCGGCAAAGAAAATAATACGGTTTTGAGAAGTGCCATTTTCAGCATAGTGAATATAGGTTTCATCAAACACCACACTTTCACCATCACGCCATGAATACCGCTCACCATCGACATCAATAAAACAACGGTCATCATTTGGTGTCATCAATCCCAAGTGGTAACGCAATGAACCTGCATACGGGTCGCGATGACGCACTAAACGACTGTCGGGCGCTAGTTCAGTAAACATCGCCGCCTTAATGCTAGGCAAAGTTTTTAATAATGCTGTGGTTTTTGGACATAATTCTGCTGCTGATGGATGCGCGGAGTCATACCATTTTAAATAAAAGCGCTTCCAGCCTGTTTTAAAGAATGAGTTAAAACCCAAATCATCGTAAGTACTTGAAGCTTTAATACCACCCTGTTCATATAAAGCTTTGGCTTCATCACGAATCATTTCCCAATTGTCATCCAAAACCTTTAAATCTTGAAAGTGCTGGGTGTCGATATAAGGTTGATTCGGCACTTTAGAAAATAAGTACATTAAATAGTTGATCGGTGCGAGAATGGTAGAATGGTCAAAAAACTGACGATAAAAACTATGACGCACCTTGCCGCGCTGTTGAATATACAACGCTGAAGCGATAAAAATCGCCAAAATAACCCACTTCAACATAGAACAACCCAAATTGCTGAAAACAGCTGAAATTCAAAAATGGCGCATATTCTACTCAATTTCAGCGCATGAGGTCATAGCAGAAAATAGAACACAGCATTGCAAATCGCTATCCCCCCTATCCAGCTTCACGCTTTAAAACATCACCATCCAAACGATGGATTGACTTTTCTGTCCCAAACAACCCACTGATAACATCTATTTATCAAGCTTTTCTAAATCGAAAATGCAATACAACCTGATTAAAAATAAAAGAGAAAACAATCACTTTCATCTTTCTTTAAACATAGGATTTTAAAATCGGGTCAAAAAGCAATTCCGAGCTATGAGAAAAATCATGACCCTTGCGTCACGGCTTGATACAACTTGCTATATTTTTTTTCGATATAGTTATCGTAAGATTAGCGAGGCATATATGTGTGCAGGACTATCGCACACGCTTCATAACATCAACTTAGAAGTCCTCCAAAATAAAGGAGATCAGGCATGATCCACGCTGGCAATGCCATTACCGTCCAAATGCTTTCGGACGGAATTGCAGAATTCCGCTTTGACTTACAAGGTGAGTCGGTCAACAAATTTAACCGTGCAACGATTGAAGACTTTAAAGCTGCGATTGAGGCTGTTAAAGCAAACAATGAAGTGAAAGGTTTAATCGTCACTTCTGCGAAATCAACCTTTATCGTGGGTGCAGACATCACCGAATTTGGCGCAAACTTCGCTCAAGGCGAACAAGCCATTGTGGATTGGGCATTGCCTGTTCACGACATCTTCAATGCTTTTGAAGATTTAGAGATTCCTAAAGTTGCTGCAATCAATGGTATGGCATTGGGCGGTGGCTTTGAAATGTGTTTGGTATGTGACTACCGTGTCATGTCAGACCAAGCACAAGTGGGCTTACCAGAAATCAAACTCGGTATTTTCCCGGGCTTTGGTGGTACGGTTCGTTTAAGCCGCGTTATTGGTATCGACAATGCGGTTGAATGGATGGCAATGGCCAACCCTAAACGTCCTGATGCTGCACTTAAAGACGGTGCTGTAGATGCTGTAGTTGCTGCAGATCAATTACAAGCGGCTGCGCTTGATTTGGTTAAACAAGCCATTGCAGGTCGTTTGGACTGGAAAGCAAAACGCCAAGAAAAATTAGACCCAGTGAAATTGAACCCACTTGAACAAATGATGGCGTTCAACACTGCAAAAGGTGCGGTATTAGCCAAAGCGAATCCTGCACAATACCCTGCACCAAAACTCATGCTTGATTCTTTACAAGCAGGTGCAAGCTTGCCACGTAATGACGCACTCAAAGCGGAAGCGGAAGGCTTTGCTAAAGCTGCCGTAACGCCACAAGCAGGCGCGTTGATTGGCTTGTTCATCAACGACCAAGTGGTGAAGAAGACCTCGAAAAAATATGAAAAAGGTGCACATCCTGTGAACCAAGCGGCTGTACTCGGCGCGGGTATCATGGGCGGTGGTATTGCTTACCAAGCGGCAAGCAAAGGCACACCAATTATCATGAAAGACATCGGCAACCCACAATTAGCATTGGGGATGTCTGAAGCAAACAAATTGCTGACCAAACAAGTTGAACGTAAAAAAATGACACCTGCCAAAATGGGTGAAACTTTGGCACGTATCCGCCCAACTTTAAGCTATGACGAGTTTAAAGAAGTAGATATCGTGATTGAAGCCGTGACTGAGAATCCGAAAGTCAAAGGCATTGTGTTGGCTGAAACTGAAAAATCAGTACGTGAAAACACCATTATCGCGTCAAACACATCAACCATTTCGATTACACGTTTGGCAGAAAACCTACAACGTCCAGAAAACTTTGTCGGCATGCACTTCTTTAACCCAGTGCACATGATGCCATTGGTAGAAGTGATTCGTGGTGAAAAAACTTCACCTGAAGCGATTGCGACTACTGTGGTGCTTGCTCAGAAAATGGGTAAAACACCAATCGTAGTGAATGACTGCCCAGGCTTCTTGGTGAACCGCGTATTGTTCCCTTACTTTGGTGCATTCGACTTGTTACTTAAAGATGGCGCAGACTTCCAGCAAGTTGACAAAGTCATGGAAAAATTCGGCTGGCCAATGGGCCCTGCTTACCTGATGGACGTTGTTGGTATCGACACGGGCGTTCACGGTGCAGAAGTCATGGCAGAAGGTTTCCCAGACCGCATGAAGCCAGACTATAAAGGCTCAATCCAAGTCATGTACGAAAACAAACGTCTTGGTCAAAAGAATGACGTAGGTTTCTACAAATATGAATTGGATCGTAAAGGCAAGAAAGCCAAAGTGGTCGACCCAACTGCGTATGAGCTTGTAGCATCTGTCGCAACATCTGAAAAGCGCGAATTTGATGCACAAGAAATCATTGACCGTATGATGTTGGCTTTCTGTAATGAAACAGTACGTTGCTTAGAAGACAACATCGTGGCGACACCATCTGAAGCAGATATGGCGATGATTATGGGTGTAGGTTTCCCTCCATTCCGTGGTGGCCCATGCCGTTATATCGACCAAACAGGTGTTGCTGAATACGTTGCGCTTTGCGACAAATATGCACACTTAGGAAAAGCTTATGAAGCGCCACAAATGTTGCGTGACATGGCTGCTAACAACAAAAAATTCTACGGTTAAGGAGCAACGTGAATGGCTACTTTAAATCCACGTGACGTTGTCATCGTTGATGGCGTACGTTCTGCAATGGGTAAAACCAAAAACGGTATGTTCCGCAATGTACGTGCTGACAGTCTATCGGCTGAATTGGTTCGTGCTTTAGTTGCTCGTAACCAGTTTGATGTCAACGAAGTTGAAGATGTGATCTGGGGCTGTGTTAACCAAACCCTAGAACAAGGTATGAACATTGGTCGTAATATTGCATTATTGGCTGATCTTCCAAAAACAGTAGCGGGTCAAACTGTAAACCGTCTGTGTGGTTCTTCAATGCAAGCGATCCACACCGCTGCGGCACAAATTGCAACCAATCAGGGTGATATTTTCATCATTGGTGGTGTAGAGCACATGGGCCACGTGGGCATGATGCACGGTATCGACATCAACCCTGCTGCATCGAAGCACTATGCCAAAGCCTCAAACATGATGGGCTTAACTGCTGAAATGTTGGGTCGCATGAACGGTATTTCTCGTGAAGAGCAAGATGCCTTTGGTGTGGAATCACACCGTCGTGCATGGGCTGCAACGCAAGAAGGCCGTTTTAAAAACGAAATCATTGGCATTGAAGGTCATGATGCAAACGGCTTTAAACAACTATGCGACATCGACGAAGTGATTCGTCCAGATGCTAACCTTGAAGCATTCCAAGCTTTACGTCCTGTATTTGATCCGAAAGGCGGTACCGTAACTGCGGCGACATCTTCAGCATTGTCTGATGGTGCATCTGCGATGTTGCTTATGTCTGCTGAACGTGCACAAGCTTTAGGTTTAAAACCACGTGCGGTGATTCGCTCTATGGCAGTTGCAGGCTGCGATGCAGCAATCATGGGTTATGGCCCTGTACCTGCAACTCAAAAAGCGCTTAAACGTGCTGGCTTGTCAATTGCAGACATTCAAACCTTTGAATTAAACGAAGCGTTTGCTGCACAAGGTTTGTCTGTTCTTAAAGGCTTAGGCATTTATGATCAGCAAGATCGTGTGAACTTGAACGGTGGTGCAATTGCACTCGGTCACCCATTGGGTTGTTCAGGTGCGCGTATCACCACCACATTGCTGAACGTGATGGAACAACAAGACACGCAAATTGGTCTTGCGACCATGTGTATCGGTCTTGGTCAAGGTATCGCGACAATTATTGAGCGTGTGTAAAAAGTCTTCGTAATAAAAAAATCCTCGCATCATGCGGGGATTTTTTATTTTGTTGTTTTGAGCTGTTC